>CAZFWL010000027.1:0-12816 GCA_964522775.1 uncultured Halomicronema sp. | reverse complement strand
GCACCTGTATTGCTGACTTCATGCAGTTCACCAGGGGCCACGGTCACGCAAACCCCTGGCATCAGAGGATGGGGCTGACCGTCAATGATGATTTGTCCGATACCAGATTCCACAAAGAAGACTTCGTGCATGTCGCGATGTTGATGAGCACCCGCGATCGCTCCTGGCGGAAACTGGGCCTGGGCAAATTGTGTGAGATGCGGCAAATCTCCAGATTGCAGCATAACTTTTTTGCGAATGGCGGCATTGTGAGAGACCCCTTGAACGGTCAGATCGTCTAAACAAACGTGTTTCATGATGAATTAGCGGGTGGAGAATGAATGCGTGAAAGTTTGACTGGCAGGTGATTGCTAGCGATATCCGGGCCTTAACGAGGGCGAGCTCGCCCACACGTTAGGATCGGCCTAGCTATATGCAGCTTGAAGATTACCTCAGAGCACCATGACTATTCGCCAACCGGGGTTTGCGCTCGCAGCGCTTGGGCTCAGTCTGGTTGCGTTGGGATGTAACCAGCGTACCCAAGATATGTATCGCATTGAAGTCGAGCGATCGTGCCAGCAATGCGATCTGCGAGGCATCAACTTACAAAATCAGAGCCTAGGCAGCAAGTACCGGATTTCCGTTTCCAATCAGCCGCTATCGACCAATCCGGAAGGCTTAGGCTATGCCGCGCCCGTAGATTTGACTGGGGCTGACCTACGAGAGGCGAACCTTAAGTCAGCCAATCTGGCAGAGGTCATGCTCAACGATGCCCAATTGAACAATGCTGAACTGAGCAATGCTAATCTCACCGATGCCCAACTAGTAGGTGCAGACTTACAAAATGCCAATTTGAGATCGGCCAACCTGGAAGGAGCAAACTTCAAAAATGCCGATCTGCAGGGTGCAGACCTGCGAGACTGTGATTTATCGTTGGCAAACATGCAAAATGCTGACTTGACTGGTGCACTGCTTGACCAACCACCAAACTAATCAAAAAGAGCGACTGAAGGCCTTACTGCCACAGGAAAAGAGCACAGAGAGTGTAGACACCCCCTCAAACCTGCGGCATCTAAAGCGCTGGAGTGTCACGCATTTAGTGAAGTGCTCCAGTGTAGAGAGCGAATCATTCAGTCACCGCTCGGTCTTAGGAGATCACCTAAGGGGCGGGAATATTTAAAGCGGCACGCCAGGCAGCGGCGTCATTGCCACACGTTGCATCTTCAAAAGAAGCGACTCCACCCAAGATCGTAGTGACGACAACACAAGCCTGAATGTTGTCATTATTATTGCCAGTGTCAATCTGGACGACAAAGGGTAAGTCTTGAACAGCCGCGTCTCTATCTAGGCGCACCATGCCCTGATAGTCAAAGGTCACTGAGTTTACAGCGTCCGGGTCACCGGCCAAGGGAGAATTGGCATCTAAAACAACCATGCCTTCCCGAAGTTCACTTGGCCCGAGGCTGGTTTCAAAGCCATTGACATCCGCGATGTCATCCCCCTCAGCAATCGGCCCTACGACTGTAGTGACAATGGGCAAGGAATCGGCTTCGTCTTCTGGTTCGTCAATGCGGACGGTAACCTGGGTACGTTGAGCGATCGCATCTTGTTGAGCTTGCTTCAACACTTGTACGAGGTCAGTCTCAACGGCCCTCACACGCTGTCGAGTCGCATAGGCCAACCAGCTAGGAGTCGCGATCGCCGCCAGGATACCGACGATGATGATGATAACTAAGACCTCAATCAGCGTAAAACCAGCAGTTGAAGAATGATGTTTCGACGATTCAGGAAAAACCATGGGATTAGCTCAACAGACGGCGGCGTTAGACATCAGAAGGGTGAAAAGGATTATCTGCAACAGGGTTAACTAAGGTGCATTCTGAATAACTCCTCGAATAAGCACTTGCGACTCCAGCGCAGGAGTATTGCTGTCACTATTCGCACTAACTCCCAAGATAAAATTAGGATCGGCATTATTTGGCGCTATATTGCCTTGCAAATTAATAATCAAACTCTTATTGAGGTTTTGGCTATTCGCCACCTGACTATCAGGCTGAACGATACAAATGTAGAAGCTGTTCAGCCCCTCGGCGTCGCCATTATCAGGAATGCGAACGTAATTGGCATTCGCAGCATTTAAGTTCGGGCAGCCGACTCTGTCCTGACCATCGTCAATAACGTTAACAAAATCTGTCAGTACAGCTGTGTTGCCGTCAGTGTCTTCACCGGTTGCCTTTTCCCACGTTTCAAAGGAATTGAAGGTATTAGCGGCTGCACCGGGAATGAAAAGGGTCGGGTCGGCATAACCTTGATTCCGCTCTAGCGCATCGTCGCTAACTTCGTCATAGGCTGGCAACTCCCACCGAATGATGCGAGACTGGCCTTCCCAGATACCGTCATCATCATTCTCTTGATGAAAATAGACCACCAATGTGTAAGTGTTTTGTCGAACCAGCAAAGCTTCACATTCGTCTCTCCCATTCTCAGGTTGGTCGTCACAAAACTCCGTCAACCCGTCAATTTCATCATCGGAGAGTGGGTCTAAGCGCCAAAATGCCAATACTGGAATAGCGCCGTCATCGGCTGGTGAATTATCCAGTTGAGCTAGCAAATCGTAGCCACTGTCTGCGTCAGCGAGATTGCTATAGACAAACACGGCCTCCCCCACATCGCTCGCCATGTAATCAAGGGCCCGGCGCATGTCTTGCTGCGTTTGAGTGAGACGTTCCTCCCGATTGTTGACTCGGAGCATCTCAATCACGAGGAACAGCAGGCCACTAGTAATGATGCCGCCAATCAAAATCGCGACTAGTAGCTCTAGCAGGGTAAATCCGCGTTGGGGAAAGCGCTGAACCTGGCGCAAACGGTGATAAAGGTGATGAATCCGGATGGCAGGCATGGTGAATACCCCTAGAACAGTGACGAGTAGTTAATGGCTAAGAATCGCGGGCATTAGGGACAGCTAGCAGGTTTTTCAGGATCTCCTGCATCTTCGTTGGTGTAGTCAATCCAGTTACAGAGCGAATCATTCTCTTCAGTGGAGCCTAAATTGGTGTAGAGCACTGCTTTGGGCCTGACAGAACGATCACCTTGATTATCAACGGTACGCCCCCCTTCAGTGATTCCTAACAGCGCTTCATCGGTGGGCAGAGCACCATTAGCATCTGCCACGGCGTCATAATCGTAAACCCGCACCCCCATGTCATAGGTATTTTCGGCGTCGGCCTTTTCTACCAGATAGCTCTGCACCACAAAATCGGGCTCGCCATCGTCATTGATGTCGACTTCACGCAGCGTGGTGTTGGTATCGGCTAGCCCAGCAGGGCCATCGACATTGGCGGCCCGATCATCATCGACGCCGTCCACCTCAACGGGCCAATAATCTGCCTGATAATCGGGATCATCAAACTCGATGGTTGCGTCTGGGGTCGTATCAGGGTCAGGCAATTCCCCCTGCTCAAACATGATACGGACGCGATCGATTTCGCCTTGGGCAAGAGCGAGAGATTGCTCAGCTTGTTGGCTTTGCACTCGCGTCGCGACAGAAATAGCCATCATGGGAGCGACCACTGCCCCGACCACGCCTACCACCACGATCGCCATAATGCACTCGACCAGGGTGAGCCCCGCTTCGTTTGAACCGCCAGCGGGCAAGGCCTGCGCCGATCGGAAACTGGAAATATGAGGTTGGCTCGGCATAGAAATCACCTTCTAGAAAGAGTGAGACGGCAGCAAAGGTGCTACTGGTTACAGAAATCGGGGAAAATAGCGTCGCCATCCTCATCGACTGCGCAACGGAGGTTGCTGATGTAAGGATCATCAGCAGGGAGTTCGCGGTAATACTCACTACGAGATCGCCCTAATTGGGCAAATCGTCGGGCAGCGGGCGCCGGAGGCACATATAACAAACCAACATCAAAACCCCAACGTCGTTCAGGCGCTTGGTAGTGGTAGAACCATTCATCGGCCGTGGGGGCCGTACCGGGTTCCCAGGCTTGTTGATCGTAAGGGCCAGTGGCCGAGGTCGAGAAATTGAGCTGAATAAACGAGCCACTGATATAGAGGGTTTGGTCATCCCAACTCTCTAAAAAGCGAGGATAGTTGTGCAGCCCACCATAGGACTCATTGGGTCGCTCGGGCACAATGCCACCGACAAAGGTGGCGTTTACATAAGTGTCTTCAGCTTCCGGATGGTTCGCCTCGCGTTCGTTACGCTCGCCCATGCTGATGTATTCATTGTCAGCTCGCACGAAATCGAAATGCTCATCCCAATTCTCTGCACCTTCAGTTCTTTCTATATAGAACGTGCCATTGCGATCGAACCAGATTGGCGTGTTGGCATCGTTAGGATCTTGACGCAGCCAAGCCCGGTCTTCACGCAACGGACGATTTAGCCCTGTGTAAGAAGAGACTCTGCTGTTGTTCCGCTCTTCAAATGCGTCTTCGATCGCCCCATCACGGAAGGCTCCAGACAAGACCGTGAGGCCATCGGTCAAGATTTCGACTGGTCGCCAGTGATCTTCCGACAAGTCGGCAAAGGTGTCAGTGTTGATCTCATCAGCCTCACGACGATCATAAAAATCATCAGGACCAAAATCTCGGTTCTGCAGAGTGTATTCAAACTCCTCCACAAAACTAGCGCGCTGACCGTCCGTGGTGTGTAGGTTGAAATCACCTTGTATGTAGGCGGTGTTATCAGAAACAAAGGTCATGCCATCTTGCCGACCATCTTCGGGATCACCGCCGCTAAAATCAACCGGATTGCCACTGGAAGCTCGGAATCGGAAACCATGGGGCCGACGGTCAGGATCAGGGGTAAAGTCAACTGGTTTGATGCTGACATTATTGGCCTGCAAAGGAGGATCCTGCTCCTCTCCGGGCATGGCATTCATACGGCAGTTAGCCTGAGTTACGACGCGAAAATCAGTGCCATCTAGGCCCGCACAGTCAGCCCCAGCACCAGCAGGGCGAACAATTTCGTCTTCGCGGACAGCATCTTCGCGGTAGGCATAGATCACACCCTCGGTGGCAAAGTCATCCGCATCATCGGGGTCATCAGCCCGCGAGGGCAGCCAATAATCAGCTACCGCTAAATCAGCGGGGTTAACAAGGGCATCAATATCAATGTCGAGCACCCGCACCGCCATCTGTTCACGACCGTTGAAGATGCCTTTGTCGAGAAAGGGGGTGTTGATACCTGTACCTGCAGGAACCTGTATGCGGAAAGCTTGTGTAGAGTCGTTCGGATCAGTCAAGCCAGAACCATTGGCAGTTGCAGGCAATACCCATCCATTTCCAGCATCAGCTGGGTTGGCAGATCGAGGCACAGCTGCAATGTCAGCAAGACCAGTGATCGCATCATCAGTGACAGCAGAACGTACAACTGTATAGTTGGCGGTACTGCCAGGTCCATTAACTGCCGCAAGGTTTAGATAAGGGTCGCTTACGTACTCTTCTGCTGCCTGAATAGCCGGATCAAGATCAACTCCATCAGGTTGCTGATGGTAACCATCGCCATCGTGATCATGATCTACCAGGGGAAACAAGTAATAGAGAGATGGATACTTGATGGGGTATTCATCTCTCTCTGCACAGGCAACTAATGCCGCAGTCACATTATTTCCCTGTCCACCGGCACCCGCAGCTGCCAATTCTTGGAAAATATTCGGATCACAACCTGTATTAAAGACGAGATCAGTAGCACCTTGAAGCCTTACAGGTTCAGTTAGGCCAGTTTCATAGTCGTAGTCCACAAATGAACCGTCGGTAGGATCGTAGGCAACTGAATTAGGCCCTTGCCCTTGCCGAAAACCCAGATCACGATCTCTGATCAACGAAGTGAAGTAAGTAACTTGATTGCTAAAGTTCAGGAGGGTGTCAACATCACCAGCAGCCAGGCCAGGAATAACGCCTGGCTCTTCAATGAGCGCCAGCCAGTCATCCAGAGTCCATTCTGCAAAATATTCGGCTGTGTCACAATTAGCCTGAAAACCAACGCCATCGGAGTTACCACCAGCTGCAGGGCATAAAGTCCCGTCAGTGATAACTGTGTCAGTAGCAGGATCATCCCAGGTAGTTTCTTCAGCTCCGTTTAAGTCACCTCTATCCTGCAAGAAAGTAATAATGTCAAAACTGCCTGTCCCAGCACAGGGATTAACACCACCAGCGTTATTCGGATCACTACCATCTAAGCATGCAGCTATATCGTCAATAGTGCCTCCTAAGTTAGTGGTGACGTTCTGCATGGCTGCAGGTGGATTGGCTAGAAGCGTCTCAATTTCAGCGATATCTCTATCGACGTTATAAGCCAGAAGACTCAGGGTACAAGCCGCACTGTGAACAGTGGCTTGGTCAGCTGGACTAAGAGTGTCAAAATCGGAGGCGGAATTCAAACCACCGTCATCAATAATTCGTCGTAAGTGAGAGAAGTCGCCCCACATCGATTGATTGGGGTAAGGATGCACGAAAGCATCTTGCACTGGCGGGAAAGATGGGGCACCACCCCTGGGATCACCAGCAAAATAGGCTAAATTCCTGAGTGCTCTACCCAAAGGTGCAGTTCCAACAATTTCAGTCCTAAATTCGCTTTGGGTATCGAAATCGGGATGGTATTGGAATTCCCATCCGTTAGTGCCGTCTCCTCTCAAGAAGTCAGCCTTTAAGTCTGGGATATTCTCATAATCATCAAAGGTTCGACTGTTGATGATAGTTTGCTGAGTGCCGGGGTGAGAGGTAACGGCCATACAAGCAGCGGGAAATTCGCCACCGTTTATCTCATAGTGGTAAACCACCATCCCTTGCACCGCCGCCAAATTATCTCTCAGCGTCAGACGCTGGCGATATTCATGATCGCCTACCTCATCTCTAGTCAAGTCAGTTAGGTCGGTTTTGCTCGACAGGGGCGGATACAGCGGGTCACCATCCGGTGGGTTCGCATCCACCGCATCACTGGTCGGGTCATCACCCCAGCCATTCACATTACCCAGTTCCAGTCGTTCGCCCACAATTAAGCGCAGACCACCTTTGATAGCTTGCCGCTCCCAAAAACCGTCTAACCCGTTCTCAGCCTCGGTCAAGGCATCACGCACCGCATCCTCATCGATGTCTTCTCCCACGTTACGGTCATCAGCAGTCGTATCAGTGGTGTTGTTATCCAGGCTGAGCTGAGGCTTTGAGAGGTCGTAACGCGGCTTGGGGCCCCAACGATTGTCAGCCCGGAAGAAGTCATCCACAAAAGGACGATCTTCTGGAGCATTGCGAATGCGTCCAGCAGCGACGAAGTCGCCTTCTTCCCAGTCGTCATCACGATCCCAAGCGTCCTGATCAATGTGTTCCGAGCGATCGCGCAAAAACAGCGTGATCGGGTTCATGGCGACGACAGAAGGAGATCCTCCGTCCACTGAGTCGTTATTAGCCGTTAAGTCGGTGCCTAGTCGGGGGCGATCTCGATCCCCAGCAAACAGGTGAAACTCAACATTGTCACCGCCATAGCTATCAGTTTCGGTTAATCCTTTGATGGCTTGCCCTTGGAAGGTGACGCCGTCGTCGTAGGTGATTTCGCCCAGGGTGATTTCAGAAGAATCTTGGCTATACAGACAAGAGTTATGAGAAGTCAGCATGTAAGAAATGAGGTCGTCGGCGACGATCAGACTGCCATCCGTATGCATGGCCCCATTCCATTTGAAGTCTTGCCCGGGAAAAATATCGAGGTCATAGCGGAACCACGCTCCCCACTTATTCACCGTGGAGGCAATTCGCGATTGCTGGAACTCTAAACTCTCAAAAGTCTGTCCCGCATTGTTAGCCCGGTTGTTAGAGACAAATGCCGTAATTTGAAAGTTCTTTTGAATGTCGGAGCTACTGCTGGTGTCAACGGCTTGCCATCCTTCTTCGACCACTGCTGCTGCTGCACAAGAACCAATTGCCTGCGTAGTCGCTAGTGGCCCCGTACGTGTGACCAAAGCACCAGCCTTCTCCGCATCGGCCTTGGCAAAAATATCAACATCAGCATTGGTATCGGGATTCACAGCCTCATGATCAACCAACACCGAATAGGCGGCCCACTCACCGTCCTCAATGTCGCCATCGCCATCCACATCTGCTTCAAAAGCCCATGCATTATCTAAAAGCCCGTCGCCATTGATATCAAGCCGTCTTTCGCCTGGCAGAGTATAAGGATCCTCAATGCCATCTAGTAAATCAATATCCTCGGATGCCGGATCGGCGATTCGATCATCCTCGGGCAACATCATGTTGGCCAGATAATCGCTAGAGGGAACCCCAATCAAACGCGTATCTTGAGTAAATAAAAATTCGAGTTTGGCTTTGGCTCGGTCAACGGCAGGTGTGGCCGCGTTGTAAATCACCTGCTGCTCGCGCTGGCTAATAACCTGACTGCTACGTGAAAAGGTCCTAAAGGTGAGGGCGCTGGCCGTCAGCAACACCATCAAGATGAGCAGCAATGTCGTCGGAAAGACAAACCCCGCCCGAGCTGAAGTGCGGCGGCGCTGTCCACTGAACCACCAGAGCGATCGCAAAACGCCTTTCATAAAGGGCTTGAGCCACCGCTGAAAGCGACTCGTTTTACTGGAGGTGTGACGATTAGGCATCATGTTGGCTCACCCTATTAGCAAGTCCGAGACAAATCAATGGACGTTCACTGCGAAAGTCGCTGGCAGCCCTCATAGTAGCTAACCAGCGCCAAAATCATCCTGCTGCAACTCGGCGTGTGAAGTCCTGTAGATAGCGACAGGGCTGCTTTTTCAAAGGCAACCAGCCGCTCTGAAACCCTGAAGAATCTTAGCGGATTTTTTAAAAATTGCCACCTTTTGTAAGGGCGACGTTAAAGAGAAGATACCCATCCCTTCCAACAAAACGATCAGTAGTCGCCAAAACATTTATTACATTCAAAAACCCGCAAAATCTATGTGTTTATACATAGATTTTGCGGGTCTGCGAGTCTATTGATGCGGGATTTCAGGATGTTCAGAAAATTGTCCAGCGGCGCTTACCGTTCACGGCGCTGATTGATGCAATCAACAAAGAAGTCTTCTAGCGTGGGGCGCGCCAATTGCATTGTGACGAGGGTGCCGCCCATCCCTCTCAGGCTCGACAAAAAGTCATGAGGGGCACCATTGAGGGTGCCCTGCCAAAGCCCCTGCTGAAATTGCAGTTGAGTAATCCACTGTTGCAGGATGTCGAGATTGCCCCCATGCCCCGAGACTTGGTACTGGTTGGACTGACCCAAAAGTTCATCAAGGGTACCCGCACATAACAACTCTCCTTGATCGAGCAAAGCCACGCGATCGCAAATCGTTTCCACATCGGACAACACATGGCTGTTGAAGAAGATGGTTTTACCCTTCGCCTTGAGGGTCAAAATCACTTCCCGCACTCGAAAGCGGCCCATCGGGTCGAGGCCCGACATCGGCTCGTCTAAAAATACGACTTCGGGGTCATTGATCAAGGCTTGGGCGAGGCCCACCCGCTGCAACATGCCCTTGGAGTATTGTTTGAGCGGTTTTTTGGCGATCGCTTTGGCATCGAGGCCCACCATGTCTAGCAGTTCGGCAATGCGTTGCCGTCGTTGCTTTGCCGACAGGCCGAATAGCCCAGCGGTATAGGTCAACAACTCATCCCCCGTCAAATAGTCATAAAAGTAGGGATTCTCGGGCAGGTAGCCGATGCGGTGTTTGATCGCGAGATCGCCTAGGGGATGTCCGAGGAGAGTACCGCGACCACTAGTGGGGCGAACAATGCCCAACAAAAGTTTCAGCAATGTGGTTTTACCGGCTCCATTGGGCCCTAGCAAGCCAAAAGTTTCCCCTGGCTGCACCGCCAGGTTGCACTGCTGCAAAGGGGTCACCGACTGGTTTAACCAAAACCCAGTGCGATAAGTCTTAGTGAGCTGATAGGTTTCTACGACGGCAGCTGACGGAGTGACTGGCGGGTCAACAAAGCTCGAAACTGAGGCAGTCATGGCGGTACCGTTTTATGTCAGGCTAGGGCTGAGCAGACGTGACCGCTCTAAATAGATGGACACGCAATCACCACTCAAAAAGCCGTATTTTAGATTATCGGAAATCAAACTGTTATGAATCGTTCCAAAATTGTCGCAATTATTACTGGGGCGCTGTCGTTGTTGCTAGCGATTGGATATCTGTTGCTGGTGCAGTTGCTCGACTTCCGGGGTGAAATGTTGCCAGCTCCTATCGATGTGGTGGGTTGGCTGGTCTATTAAAGTCGCTGCTAGCTGAAAGGAGCGATTTCCAGCAGATTGGAACTATTCAGTAAAGAAAATCGCCTAATATGCTTTTTGCTCAAGGCCACCCCTTAGCTGCGATGCCCGGGCCTGCACCTTTGATAAAGCAAAATACAAACCAATCTCTGCTTGGTAAAAACGATAGCGGACACATGAACTTGCCAAGAGGTCAAGCTCACGTTAGTAATAGTCGCGATCCAACTCAGTTTCCGGCTCATAAAAGTTGGAAGGATCCAACAAAAAGCGCATTGCTTCTTCTTCAAGCCGATTTATGAGATAGGGCTCTAGGGCATCGGAGTGACGCAGAGCGGAAATATACCCCTCAAAGAAAAGGCGCAGTTCGTCAGTGCGATAACCCCGATTCCAGTGGTCCACCAGAGCATCGGTAATGCGCTGATAGTACCGAACCGATTTGGCATCTTGAAGCATAACGATGTCGTACTCTCACCTTGGTAACAATTTGCGACGTAGCGTTCCACAATGACCAGATATGTAACAAAAAGTCGTATTCGACTTCTGTATCGTGTAACTCCACTCTACTGAAAATGTGCCTGGCTTGCTGACGGCAATTACCACCTGACTCGATGCTTCTATGATGCCCGGCATGTCGCGAGCTGGGTCAAAAGGTCACGTTCAATCGCAGAATCCAAAACAAATGGCTCAACCTGGTCGGCGATCTCCCCCCGAGAACCTTCTCCAATCTTTCGAGACAATGCTAACGCCACCAGGATGGTGAGTCGGTAAGCCCTGCGTGAACTTCAAGGCTGGAGCCTGGAAGAGTTGGTCAAAGCAGGCTGACTTAGCAAGGTGGCTTCTTGATAACGCAGACTGTTAATGGCAATTTCCCAAGGAAAGGTAAATGACTCAAAAGAGTCGGCCGAGATGAGATCGTTATCCAGATCAGACACGACGTCTCGCAGCATCTTGAAGAGTTGTTGGCGCAGGTCTTCTAACTTTTCGACCTGCTGGGTCTGGTTAATTTGGTCAATCAAGTCCAATAGCTCGATATTGTAGTAGTCGGCGCGATTTTTTTGTCGCCCTTTAAGCCAGAGCCGAAACTGCCAGAGACCTGAGGCCAACAAAACAGAGACGGAAATGAGCAGACCAATAGGTTCGGCATATTCGACGATAAATTCTGGTTCGTCGCGATCGTAGAACGCCTGGGCTCCCGGATGCAGGGGAAGGCCCAAGTCATTGCCAGAGCTAGGCAACCGAATCAGCGCCGCTCGGGGATAGCGGCTGACTAGTTCGTTTCGATAGGTGTATAAGGTGTCGGTAAGAGCATGAGCGACTTCGTCAGGCAACTCTTCATGAATGACGAGTAGGGCATTTACCCCAACGACCGATAAGTCAGTCGGGGGCAACGGGCGACCGCCGTCGTAGGTGCCCTTAGGAATGTTTTGGGCCTCTAGATAGGGCAGAGACAATTGCAGCGCTTCCACTTGGTCGATCGCTAATAAGGCGATCGCGTCATTCTGCAAAACCGCTTTCATCGATGGGTTACCTAGGGTGATAACGCGAAATAAGGCATCTACATCGCCCGCCAATAATGCCTCGTAGGCACTTTCTGGGGCTTGGGGCAGCGCTTGGAAATCGGCCTCACTCAAACTGTAATGCTCAATCAATGGCCAAAATAAGGCGTAAGAACCGCTGCCTACGGGCATGAGGGCAATGCGGCGATCGCGCAAATCGGCCACCGTTTGAATATCAGCCTCTTTGCGCACCAGTAAGTGAAACATTTCAGGAAACAGCCGGGCGATCGCTCGCACGGGCCGCTCTACCGGGGTGTCGCTCTGCACTAAAGCCAATTGCGCGGTGTTATCTCGCAGCCGCGTCATATTGTCGGCCGAGCCCTCTGTGGTAATGACCTCAATTTGGATATGAGGATAGTTTTGCTCGACGACGGCCGCAAACGCTTCACTAAAGGCGTAATACTCGCCCGTTTGACTACCGGAAGCCAGCACCAGCTCATACACCCGATTCCGTTCTTGCCAGGCTCTAAGCCCAAACCCGAGTGCCCCCACAACGCCTAGTAATACGACAATCCAGACGGATCGGTGATTGAACATAACCAGTCAACAGGGATAGCAGCAAAATTATGTTGATGCTACCGGAAGTCCAGGCCCAGATGAAATGGAAGGACAAAGGCTGGGCGCTGCCAAACGTGCCCGGCAGCGAAGTGGTTGCATGACTCAAATAAGGCCTAGCCCCAACAATAAATCCGAGAGCCATTTCACATCTGGTGTACAGGATTCCCAAAATGACCGGGCGTGAAGTGCCGCCACCAGCCTCATAGCGATCGCGGTTAATCAACTTCGTTCGGCGGCGTCCGGCGCGATCGTCCCCTCCAATTCGCATTGGCAATCTGAAACTCCCTCACCCTCAGAATGATCAGTTTTTGCAAGTGAGGATGCAGATTCAGGCCATAAAGTATTGGGCACGGGGCGACGAAGGTGGCACTTGGAGCGGGGGCGTTGCTGAAATGCGGGATGAGTTATTCAAAGGCTAGATTTTCGGGGCAGCACTGGCAGGTCTCCAAACTTGAGATAGTGAATCAACAGCCGTAGCGAATGCTT
>CAZFWL010000026.1:0-13153 GCA_964522775.1 uncultured Halomicronema sp. | reverse complement strand
TAGGGGTGCTCCCTTGCAGAATGGAGCGTCCCCGGATCTTGCCAAGGAAGCGACCCCTCTCAAAAAGCCCCTAGCTCCGCCCCATGGCCGCGCGATCGCCCCATTCCCCTCGCCGTCAGTCCTTAACGCTCTGCGCCAGTCTGGTTCAAAACCCGATGAATTTGGGTGCCCTGTGTCGCACGGCTGAAGTGTGGCGATTGCAGGAACTCGTGTTGTCCAACGCGGATATCCTGACTGATCGCGACTTTCGGAAGGTAGCGGTATCGGCTGACCAATGGCAGGCGATCAGCTTTTGCCAGCGCGATCGCCTACCAGTCTGGATCGCGCAACAACAGCGGCAGGGAGTCACGGTCATCGCTCTGGCACGATATCCATCAGCGATCGCCCTGCCACAGTTCATCTTTCCCGCTCAAGCGGCTTTGCTCCTTGGCCGCGAACTTACCGGGATACCGACTGACCTGATGAAGCGATGCGACACCATTGTTGAAATTCCCCAGTGGGGGCAAGTGGAGTCGCTGAATGTCGCCACGGCAGGAGCGATCGCGGCTTACGAATACCTCCGCCAACATGCAGAGCCATCGTGATTCGCCGCGGTCTTGCAGTTGACTCGCTCTGTTAGCAATTTAGAACTCTCAACTAGACCACTGCTGAAGTGCCTAGATAATTGCTTTATCCTGCAGACAGATCACACCTAATTTTTATCTGCCAATGACTGCCACCGTTTCGCTAGTCAAAGCTCAGAGCTACGCCATTGACGAGCTGATGTTCCAGTTAGAGCAAGTACTCGAACCGTTGGGGGGCATGGCGGCCATTGTGAAACCTGGCGATCGCGTCCTCCTCAAGCCTAATTTGCTGACGGGATCGCGACCCACAAAAGAATGCGTCACCCGTCCGGAAATTGCCTACTGTGTGGCAGAGCTGGTGAAAGCAGCGGGGGGAAAACCGTTTTTGGGCGATAGTCCGGCCTTTGGTAGCGCCCACGGCGTCGCGAAGGCCAATGGCTATTTACCCTGGCTCGACCGGGCAGGCGTTCCGGTGCAAGAACTCCATGGCCATCGCTATGCGACCGAGGCAAGCGGCGAGCTGGCCCATTTGCGCCTTTCACAAGAAGCGATGAATGCGGATGTGGTGATTAATCTGCCCAAAGTGAAATCGCATATCCAACTGACGCTGACTCTCGGAGTCAAAAATCTGTTTGGCTGTGTGCCGGGCAAAATGAAAGCCTGGTGGCACATGGAAGCCGGAAAAGATCGCGATCGCTTCGGCACCATGCTGGTAGAAACGGCTCGCACCATTGCCCCTCAGCTCACCATTGTGGATGGCATTATCGGTCACGGCGGCAATGGCCCCAGCGGTGGGGAGCCCCGGGCTTTAGGCGTGTTAGGCGCTTCGACCGATGTGTTTGCCCTCGACCGCGCCCTAATCAAAATTTTGGGGGCTGATCCGGCGGACATCCCCACGGTCGCACAGTCAATTCGGTTGGGCTATTGCCCCGATTGGTCAGAGATGCACTTTCCCTTGGCTCAGCCCGAAGAATTAGCGATCGCCGATTGGGACTTCCCCACTCAGCTAATGCCCATCGACTTTGGCATGCCTCGCGTGGTGCGATCGACCTTCAAACACCTCTACATCCGATTCATCAAGGAGCCCATGACGGCTTACGCCAACCGCTAGCTGCATTGCTTAATCACCACACCACGGGATTTACGCCCTACTCAGAACGCTGAGCGACAGACTGTAACCGCTGATAAAACTCAGAGGACTCCGAAACGGGTCTGAACTTTTGAATGGGCTCTGGTTGACTAAATAGCTCTTGCTGCTGCGGCTCCATGTCCGTAGTGGGGGATTGTGCTTCGTCTTCTGTCTCCTCAGCCAATGGATTATTAGCCTCGCGTGTCTGTTCCAGTGCATCCGCTGCTGGAGGCGTAACGCTCGGTGACTCTTCACGACTGGCGGCGACTTCTGCCCCCTTACTATGACTTTCCGACTGGGGCAGCATTAGCTCTGACGGCTTGAGGGAAGTCACAGCCGCATACTTACTCACAACGGGATCAATCGGGCCAAAGACAATCCGCTCAAATTCGCTATTAAAGTGGCGGACTGGATGACCGCGCCGCTTCCAGCCTTGCAAAATTTGTTCTACAGAAAATGCTTTGTAACGCCCCAAATACAAGGCTTCTAACACTGCCGACCGAATCCAACTCAGTTCAGCGTCTAACCGTTCATGCCAAATTGTCACCAGCTCTCCAGCTTCAAAGCCAGCCAAGTCGAAACTGTACTCTTCCATCAAGAGCCGCGCCTGGACAAAGTCACGTTCTGAGCTGATAGGCGAAATCATGGCAGGGGTGCAATCACAAACAAGCGTTAACGGCGAGAGTATCCGAGGTTAAACCAGCGAGAGTCAGGGAAATTGAGGAAGCGTCGAAAGTGCCGTTAATCCGTCGATTATGGATGAATCTTAGCGAAACTTCAGTCTTTCGACACTGAAGCCATGAAAATCCAGACCAGTTCACGAAACATCGCGATACAGTGAACAGTCGCGGAGGTGGGCAGCGGCAATGAATCAAGAGCAATGGTTAGCAGGACTCCGACAGCATCGAGCGATCGCGATTATCCGAGCGCCTGATTTGACGATGGGAATGCGTATGGCGCAGGCGGCAGTGGCCGGTGGCTTTCGGCTTATTGAAGTCACCTGGACGAGCGATCGCCCAGCCGCTCTCATTCAACAACTCCGGTCAACGTTGCCCCCTGACTGCTGTGTCGGCGTAGGGACAGTATTGACGGCAACCGCGCTCAAAGACGCGATCGCTGCAGGAGCCCAGTTTTGCTTCATGCCCCATACCGACGCTACCTTGATGGCGATCGCCCAGGCGCAAGCAATCCCCGTAATTCCCGGTGCACTCACGCCGACCGAAATCATGGCCGCCTGGCAGCTAGGCGCCGCTGGGGTTAAAGTCTTTCCCTGCCAGGCCGTCGGTGGTCCCGCTTATATTCGTCACTTACAAGGCCCCCTCGGGCACATTCCCCTGATTCCCACCGGAGGCATCACCGTCGAGAATGGTCGAGAATACCTGCAGCAGGGCGCGATCGCGATCGGCATCGCTAGCGACCTCTTTCCCAAAACTTTAATCACCCAACATGATTGGGAGGGCATCAGGCAACGGTGCGAGACTTGCTTCAATCACTTGAGAGAGGCGGCTGACCAGCATTAGACCTGGAAATCCTTAGAGTTTTCGTTGAACGATGAAATCACGGCAACCGTGTTAAATTCTTGCTCAAAGTTTTGGGTAAGGAGTTATGCCCTTTTTGTCAGCATGGGTGACCGTTTTTGCCGTCAGTTTAGTTGCCGTTGTCACACCGGGCCCAGACTTCGCCCTCACCTTGCGCAGTAGTTTGTCCTACTCGCGGCGAGCTGGACTGTACACAGCTGTGGGAGTCGGAGTCGGTAACCTAGTTCATGCCACCTACTCATTAATTGGCATTGGCACCATCATTGCCCGATCCATCCTGCTGTTCAATCTTTTGAAATGGGTGGGTGCCGCCTATTTGATTTACATCGGCATTAAATCGCTGCAGGCCAAAAAAATGAATGTGGCGACGGCAGCCGTGACGTCACAGCGAGACATTGGCCGATGGCAAGCCTTTCGTATCGGGTTGCTGGGAAATTTGCTCAACCCGAAAGCGACGCTATTTTTCCTGGCCTTATTTACACAAATCGTTCAACCGTCAACTCCCATGCTGGCCCAAGCCATTTTTGGTTTAACGGTAGCTGTCGTCGCGCTGCTGTGGTTCGCGATCGTGGCTGTGATTATTTCTCAACAAACGCTCAAGCAACAGATTCTCGCTTTTTCCCACTGGTTTGAGCGTTTGACTGGGCTAGCTCTGATTACGTTAGGGATACGCTTAGCGGTAGCCGAAACCGGCGACTAAGCGATTGCCGTGAGCTAACGATTGCACGTTAAGTGGCTTGGCTTAACCAGGCGATCGCCTCTCGAATCCAGTCCTCAGCGTTATCATTTTTCGCCAGCGTACTATTGCGACCGATGACCTGGAGCGCCTTCACAATTTCGCCATTGGTATAGCCCAACGCCAGCAGGGTCATTTCCACTTCTTCTTGCACATTGGCCATAGGGCCACCGCCAGGGGCAATGGTCAGTCCTGATTGCTGCCGCCATTCCGCCAGTTTAGTTTTAAGTTCTAAAATCAATCGCTCGGCGGTTTTATTGCCCACGCCTTTGGTGCGCGAGATCAGCCGCGTATTACCAGACACCACTGCTTGAATCAGCTCTTGAAAGCCCAACGTGTCGAGTAGTGCCATAGCCATCTGGGGACCGATGCCGCTAACGCTCACCAACTGGCGAAACACATCGCGCTCTGATCGGCTGGCAAAGCCAAACACCACGGGCAACTCTTCCCGAATCTGGAGATGGCAAAATACCTGTAGCGGTTCGCCTAAGCGCGGTAGCTCAGCCAAAAAGCGACTGGTCACCTGCAAGTCGTAGCCCACCTGGTGCACATCGACTGTGATCATGACGCGGTGCCCCCCGGGCTTTTGCACGTCTACCAGGGTGCCTTTTAGATAACTCAGCATGTGCGTTCTTTAGTGATGGCCGCTGCTCATGAGGGTGGCAAGTTACGTCGCGATCTCCCCGTCCGATTTGCATCAGGCGACACGGGTAAAGCCGTGCCCTGGCCTCTCGGGCTGGTGGAGTCTTGGGAACGGGCGGTGGTCTCTACTGTGCCGACACCCGGCGGCAGGGTTGAGCGCCCGTTACGCACAATACGCATCATGTCAGATAGCTTCTGTTCGAGCGATTGCAGAGCCTCAGCCGTATAGGCATCAGCATCCTGGCGCAGGGCCAAACATTCATCTTCGGTACTGCGGCGCGTTTCTTCCCAATATTGCTCCGCTGCATTTTGCCACTGCTCAATCTCGGAACGGGTTTGCGATCGCAAAGCATCACAGTCTTGCTCTAACTGCTGCTTCACCTGCCGGGCCTGATTCTCTGCTTGCTGCACGATGCCCAAATCATCGACCCGACGAGCCGCCTCTTGTTCGGCCGCCTCCATCATTTCCTGGGCATACTGATTGGCCTGATTAATGATGCGATCGTGCTGCTGCACGATCTGAATCGCCTCTTGAAACACCGTGGGCAGATTCAGCCGAATGCGGTCAAGTTGTTCCAGTAGTTGATCTTCATCTATTAACGTCCGTCCCGAAAACGGCACCCGCGGGCTTTCCAAAATCAGCTCTTCGAGCACATTCAACGACTGCTGAATATCTAATCGTTTAACGGTTTCGTTGTGAATGGTAGCGGACTCGTTGGCCGCTGCCGTTCCTTCTGCGGCGCTATTAGCGCCATTATTATTATTCGTAGAATTTAAGTCTTGGCGTAGCATCGGTATATGTCCCGGGCAACGTGAGGAGGTACCAGATGATCAACGGAACCTCCATATTGAGCAATTTCTTTCACTAGACTACTGCTTAAAAAGCCGTACTCAGTCGAAGTTGCTAAAAATACGGTTTCCAAATCATCGGCCAGAGTCTTGTTAGTGTGAGCCATCTGCAACTCTTTTTCAAAGTCAGACAGCACCCGCAAGCCCCTAAGCAGCACTTTGGCCTGCTTCATTCTGGCATAGGTTACCGTGAGACCTTCAAAACTATCAATTTCCACATTGGGCAATGGTTGTACGGCCGCTTGAATTTGTTCAATCCGCTTGTCTGACGCAAAGAGCGATCGCTTGTTGGGGTTAGCCGCCACCACCACAATCACCTTCTCAAACAGCTGGCTTCCGCGTTTAATGATGTCAAGGTGGCCCAACGTAATCGGGTCAAAACTTCCTGGATAGATGGCAATCACGCAACCGCCTCGTAGAGCTGGATTTCAAAGCACAGTCTCGAGGATAGTTTATCCCAGTAATGGGGACGCTTTCAGAGAACCACGGCTCCAGTCCAAGCACGCGAATTTACTCTGTGCGACCTCCACAAACTGTTCTGGCTCTAGCAACCTTGCGGATCAAACCAAATAAGCGGCCCTTGTTCATCATTGCGCCATCGCATCCAACCTTCTTGGGTCGTCGCTCCCGGAAATGCGGAACAGCCATCTGTCGGCTGCGTAACTGTGACCAACATCCAATCGCCTTCAAACGCGAGCGGGTGAATCAGGCTATTCGGCCCCACTAGCCCCAGAATGCTCGTTTGCTCATTACCTGGCACGGAGTAGAGCGACTTAGATAAGCCATGCTGGCGAAATTCGACTTGCGCCACGTCAGCAAAGCGCCCTTCCCAAGGCTCCACTTCTAAATCAATCGCGCCCAAATCTAGATGCTCAACATGAGCCCAAGCAGTGCCAGCAGGCGTGTATTGAAACTGGAACCAGCCATCTTCCCGCAGTTGCGTGACTGGAAACGACATTAATTCTGGATAAGTTTGCCACATCAAAAAGCTGGCATCTTCACCGAGCGCGATTGGCGCTTGACCGTTGGGCACCAACCAACCATTGATAATCCAACCCCAGTGAGCCCCGTTTGGCTGGATATAAATAGGAATAGCAGCTGACTGCAACCAACCGGCCCCCAGCAAAGAACGGTTTTCGTCGCCAGTATTTTCTAGAAAAGACAAATCTTGCGGGCGCAGATGCCCCACACCGATGTCGTCGCCAGTTTCTGGATTAGCCTCCATAATTCCCGCTTCGGAAGGCACTCGAGAGGCCGGAATGGGGTTCGGCTGAGGCGGTACTGGGGGCGGTGTAGTCGCCTGGGCTAGCTGATCAGCCCCAGCAACCGCTAGCAACGAAGGGGATGTATGCGGCAGATTAGCAGCTTTGGCAATACCGCCGAGGGCGCAGAGTCCCAATATTAATGAAGCACTGATTTGCGTAACTGTCTGTCTCATCACACCTGCGATCGCGATCTATAAACCAATGAATTGAGTGAAGCTGGCAGAACCTTGATATTGCTTCCACACATCAACAACGCCTTGAGCGCTGGCCCTGGAAGAAGCACACTCCCCTTTTCACTCAACTTATGACGTAGCATTCCCCAAAAACGTTTCTCCACTCCTACTTTCTGCCACTGCTATCAGAATCCGGTCAACCAGTAACTAAACAGCTTCGTAAGTTACGTACATACACAGAACCGAGTCAACGGCTCCTGACATTTGCTTCATCACCAAAATACTGCAGCTGTTTGCAACCTTGCAAAAGACTACGAAGCATTGCAGTTATTGATCAAGGCCATGCTGAATCTATAACCCTTTTGGAATGAAGCATAAGCGCACATCAAGGGGACTAAACAAACAGCACCGAGCCACCCCGACGGCCTAGACAACGAAGCGTTTGTGACCAATCAGATCAGGATGTTGCATTGCATAACGCAAGTCATCGGCTTGAAGTGATTAGGACACAGGCAAGACTCCGTGAGAGTACCCAAGGCATCTCCGTATTCTTCCGCCGATAGTAGAGAGGTCGTGAGGTGAAGGCATCGTTCAGGCGATTTCTAGCGAGCAAACACTCTAGCTTGGCCAAGAGCCAGTTTCGGCAACGCAATTTAGCATGTCTAAATCATGTACAGGTCAATCGCCAGGATCTCAACCTTATTTTTTTGAACGGGCAAAATGCTGTCCTGAAATCATGGTTGTCGATGCATGAGCTTTCGGGAGGTCGTAAACTTCGGTAACCGTTCTTTGTAATTCGAAGAATTAACAACTTTCGACAGATTTTCAGTGCATCTCAGATATATCTAGTGCAGGGTTCAGTCTAGATAAGCAAATTTGTAAAATTTCAGCAAATAATTGCCCTATCAGTTATTAGCACCTTGACAGGGCAGACACTATTGCTCTTCATGCGAGGTTCTCACATGCGTCTTTTTCCTACAATTCAGCTTTTTGCGTCGGTCACCTGCTTGGCAATATTATCAGTTGCCTCTTCAGCTCTAGCTAGCGAACGTTCTGAAAAGGCTGATGTTGCTAACAATTTGCTGCCCCTAGAAGTACGTAGTGCTGATACGCCAGTTGACCATACTCTCCTAGAGTCTGTGGCTGATCGCATCAATCACCCCGAAGTAGCACCAGAAAGCTCTACCGAAACTGATGTGCTTGGAGCCGGTCTAGTTGACGATTTTATTGATGAGAATGGTGATGTTGATTTACCCCTAGGACTCACAGTTTTTGATGCCATGGGCACAACGTCAGTGGGTTTTGGGGGCAGTTTTTAGCAATTCATGAGTTATTACTCTGCGGCAATAAATTGACATCACTATTGTTAACAGTAGAAGAATGTCTCACCATGACCGCGATATGTTGGAATCGACATTTTTTTGTATGTAATTAACTTTTGAAGGGTCAAACTGTAAATTTTCTTTTACTATTGGCCGTCCAACTAAAGTGCTCATAAACTGTTCACGTATACCTGTCGACATCTGCTGTTCTCGGACTCAAGTTTTTTTCGCTTGTATGGCCTTAAATTTGAGAGCCGCTAATATTTTTGTGAACAGGCGGTCGTGGTGCACTGCGAGTAACGATTCAATGGAACCTGAATATTGTTGTAGTTGTCATTGACTAGCAGGCATGCTTGAGACTGGGCATTTTGCCCTTAAATGCCTGGGCTTATTGCGATGTCAATGCATCCATATGGATTCGCCCAAACTTTACGATCGCGCCCAAGCTGGACAGTTACTAGCCGCGCAGCTAGTAACCCGGAACTTTGAGCGACAAGGTTGGGTATTAGCACTACCACGCGGGGGCGTACCAGTCGGTGCCGAGATCACCCAGCACTTACAATGGCCGCTAGATATTTGGCTGGTGCGCAAGTTGGGAGTCCCCAGCCAACCAGAACTGGCGATGGGGGCGATCGCGGCGCCCAACACACAAATTTTGAACCAGGGATTGATTCAGCGATTGGGCATCTCGCAAGCGCAGATAAAGGCGATTGTGAAAGCCGAATTGCAAGAACTACAGCGTCGTGACCTGTGTTATCGCAGCGGGCGATCACAACCAAATATCCACGGCAAACCAGTCATTGTGGTAGACGATGGCGTTGCTACGGGGGCGACTTTTCAAGCCGCGATCGCCGCAATCAAGACCTTTCAACCTCTCAGCATTACAGCCGTCGCCCCTGTCGTGGCGCCCACTAGCTGGCGGGCCATCAGCGACCAAGTGGATGCCAGCGTTTGTCTCATGGCTCCACCAGCACTCGACTCGATTAGCCAGTGGTACACCCACTTCGAACCAGTCGCAGACAGCACTGTCATCCGGTGCCTACAAAGCTGTCGCCCACTCGCATAAAGCGAACTTGTCGCCCTCATAATGCTGTTGTTTTGGTAATGCCAGAACCCGGCTACAGCTTTTCGGCTAATAAAGTTGGCAGCAACTCGCAGACTTTGAGGGCCGTTGCCGGGGCCAGCAGCACACCATTGCGGTAATGGCCCGTTGCCAGCATGCCATTGCTGACGTCCTCAATAGGCTGAATGATCGGTGCGGCTTGTCCCTGCGGGCGCGGGCGCAAACCATACCAAGTTGAGAGGATTTTGCCAGATTTGAGCACCGGACAATATTCCACGGCGGCTTGCCAAACAGCATCGAGGGCAGCCGATTCCGGTAATGGCGATCGCTCCCCCTCGGGCGGAAATTCCACAGTGGCTGCAACTCCGTAGACGCGATCGCCCATCGGCACCAAATGTATATCGTCCCCATTGATGACTGGCTGAAAAGCTTCGTCTCCCAAAGCTTCAGACATTTGAACACGTAAGCCCTGGCCCAGTACAGGCATGAGTGGCAGCACATGCCCCAAAGTGCCTGCTAACAGTTCGCTGCCCAGCCCAGCAGTGATGATCACGGCATCAGCAGGATACCTTTGGGTAGCGGTTTGGACTGCGACTATGCGATCGCCCGCCCGCTCAAAGTCGATGACTGGAGTGTGGGTGTGCAGTTCTGTGCCCCGCTGCTGCGCCGCTGCGATGAGCGCGTTGGTGAAGGCGGCTGGCATGATTTGCAAATCTTGCGGTGAATAAATACCTGCGATGACCTGTTCAGTGGCCAAGTGAGGACAGGCCGCGGCCACTTGTTCAGGCGACCAAATTTCCAGTTGCCACCCCTGGCGCTGGCGAATTTCTTGTAACGACTCCCATCGTGGCAGCTTTTCGGCGTCAAAACATAGGCTGAGAATGCCTTGGGAATTGTGGGGTACGGGCTGCCCTAACTCGGCCAGTTCCGCGAGCAGCGTCGAGTAGCGACGCAGGCTCGCTTCCCGTAAACGCCAGTTTCGCCCTTTTACCTTGTGGCTGATGACACCCATGGCAATGCCAAGGGCCGCGCCTGTTGCACCCTCAGCGGGAATATTTTGCTCCAACACGGTAATGGTGTGGGACGTGGTGCGACTCAGCTCGTAAGCGATCGCCGCCCCCACGACCCCACACCCAATAATGACAAGGCGAGCCATTCGCGCTTACACCGAGAGGTTGGGAATCAACTCGACAAACGCATTGAAATCATCCAACGCTTCCCGATACTGCTTACCGGCCTCAATCTGGTTATAGGCCTCAGCGGCAGCATCCAGCTTTTCTAGATGAGTGCCGATTTCCTCCGCATAATATTTGGCCTGTTCTACATCTTGAGGCAACAGCCGCACTGCGACTCGATCAAGGCGCACTCGCAACTCACCCATCGGGCCGTGGATGAAGGAACTGATATCGACCCAATCTTTGTTTTGGATGTAATCTTCCAACTCGGGAAAGCGATCGCGCAGTTCAGTGACACGGGGGGCAAAAATTTCTAATTGCGCAATCTGCTCACCTGAATAAGTTGTGGGCTGAGACACCTCCGCCCCGCCACAGCCAACGATACAGGTCGCGACAATCGCGAGTACCACACTGACAATAGGGCGTAATCGAAACCACTTGATCTTGCTAAACATAGTCCTGCTGCGTTTTGCGTAAACCGCCGTGAGACATTGATGCTCACATTTCATATATTAGAGGGTCATTTCTATCGCGGTATCTACCCTCTAGCGATAGACCTGCCCGGCCATCCCCTCGCTGTCGAACGGATAGGTTCGTGTTTCAATGGAATACAGCCGGGATGGAACGAATGATCGCATGTTGCCGAAAGAAGATCTCCTCAAATCAGTCGAAAATCAGGCAGCGGTAACACGGGTGCTAGATCTGGCAGAGCAGGCGATCCGCACTTGGGAGATTGTGTTTACCGATTTTCTCTCCCCCCCGGAGTTAGTCGAGTCGCAAGAAATTTTTCAGCGACTGACCGAAGTGCATTTGAGCGCCGCCGGGGGATATCCCCAAGCTGAGCGACAGCGAGCGGCGATCGCGCGCACTGACTTACCGCTAGAGGAAATTGATCTGCCCTTGGCGCTGCTGGATATTTCGGGCAACTTTTTGTTTGATACCGCCACCCATCGCGACTTTTTGGGCGCGCTGCTAGGCGCAGGCATTGTGCGTGAAAAAGTGGGTGACATCATTGTGCTGGGAGAACGGGGAGCGCAGGCAATCGTCGCGCCGGAACTGGTGGAATTCTTGGAAATGAGTCTGACTCAGGTGAGATCGGTACCGGTCAAGACACGCCAAATCGACTGGAACGAACTGCGCGTTCGCCAGCCGAAGAAGAAAGAAATGACCACCGTTGAAGCCTCTCTGCGCTTGGATGCGGTGGCCTCCGCTGGATTTGGGATGTCCCGCAGCAAAATGGTGGATCTGATTAACACTGGCGACGTCCGCATCAATTGGAAATCGGCCAAGCAGGCAAGCCAAACTGTCAGCGCTGGCGATCTGGTCTCCATTCGCGGCAAAGGCCGACTCGAAATTGGCGACATCGCCATCACGAAAAAAGAACGCTATCGCATTCAATTAACCCGCTATGTGTAACCCCTATCAGCCAAATGATAGGCATTAACAACAGCCTTACCAAAACAAATGATTCAGCCAGTTTTGCAAGGGCTTCGCGCCAACGGGCTCTTGATAATCGCGGGTTAAGAGGCCGAGCATCGCTGTCTCAAGCTGGCCCAAAGCCGCGTCAATCTCGGCTCGCTTCGGACGGGCATGTTGGCCAAAAGCCAGCGGAGCCCCAAAACGAAGAGTCAGTTGTTTGCGCAAGAAGAGGGTTTTGGTACCCGCGATCGCCACCGGCACAATCGGCACGCCCGATCGCAGGGCATAAATCACCGTGCCCCGTTTAAGTGGGGTGTGTAACTGGCCTTCTTGTTCGCCTAACCGCCCTTCGGGAAATAGCATCAGGCCATCGCCTCGATGCAAAATAGCTTGCACCGCCTGGTCAATCTGCCGCATTTGTTTAATCGATCTGCCGTTGGGCACGTCGGCTTTGATGGCAGCAGCCAATTCCTTAAGGTCAGGGCGATCGCCCTCGGCCTGCTGCATCACGGCCACTTCCTCTTTCCACCAGCGCTCCAGGGGAATCACGCCCCCAGACTGGCCGACCACCCAACGCTTCCAGCGCTTGTTATACAGCGTGCGGGCATCGCCCAAGATGTAGTAGTAAGGATGCGCAGGCACCGCCGCCAAAATCAAAAACGGGTCGAGGTGGCTAAGATGATTCGCTACCAGCACCACAGGTCCCTGCGGAATATTTTCTGGGGCCTCGACTTGAATGCGAAAGAGTAAGCGAATAAAACGCTTGAGCAACCAATGACGAAAGCGACCGCTCACCCGAGGATCCGCTTGACCTTCCGCCACTGACGCAATTTTTGTAAGCGCAGTTTGCGTATGCTGCTGCACTTTAGGACTACGAGCTGCCGCCAATCCTTCGCGCACTCGCTGCACGACCTCAGGCGTCAACTCTACCGGCTCAAGATTAGCTGTCGACAAGTCTGCCTCAGGTGACTTCGCCATGTTCAGTAGCTGGATTCACCTAGCGATTTTCAGCGTTAATGGCATCCAAAATTGCTTGCGCACCCTGGCCCCGGACAGTCTTCGCCAGCGAAGTACCCATCGCTTCAGCTTCGGCTGAGGTTCCCTGGATCTGCTCTTTGATCAAGGTTTGTCCGTCCAGGCTAGCGACGAGCCCCGTCAAGGTGAGGGTGTCTCCCTCTAACACAGTGTTAACGCCGATGGGCACCTGGCAGCCACCTTCTAACTCACGCAAAAAGGCCCGCTCGGCCAAACAACGATAAGCGGTCACACAATGCTCGAG
>CAZFWL010000025.1:0-13169 GCA_964522775.1 uncultured Halomicronema sp. | reverse complement strand
AAGGTGAGTTGGTAGCGCACACCCAAGGACTCACTCACCCGATGAGTCTGAAATGTATCGCCAAACCGAGTCGAAATCAGCATCTCTCGCTGCGTCGGATGCCTCCTCTGTAAAGAAGCCGTGCGGAACTGAGTGTAGCGATCGGCTTGCTCAACGACATCCATCGGAATTGGCGGAATGCCTTTAATTACTAAATTTTCGCCCGGAGGCAACACTGGATCATCCGCAGACATCACCGTCAATTGGGGCAACGCCAGCGACAACAGCGCGATGCAAACGGCCAGCAACACAAATTTGGGTTTCAACATAACTTCCCCACCCCAACGGATGACCGAGAAACAGTATTTTGTCCTGCCGATTACTCTACCGAGAAAATCTTCTCCATCGCTATCTCAAAACTGCTGTGAGCAGCAGCACAATGAAACCTGCCACCGTGAAAGCAGGAAGCGGCACTCAGGAACTGCGATCGCTGACACACAACCTTCTCACATCTGCTCTCATCCGCTCGCAGATACCCAGCGAGAAGCACCACCAACTCTTTCACACGTGTGGCATATGAAACGAGTACCGCTCGACGAAAAGTCACTGCCTGCCAGCCTTCTCCCCAAATCGCGCTCTTGGAAGCCGGAGAGACTCCTGCCCCGGCTCTACTGTTCACGCCGAGAAAAGGAGTGGGGGATTTTCGATGCGGAATCGCCTTTACGCGAATGTCGTTGAGTTATGAGCACGATACCGACAGAACAGAGACCAAACTCATAGCTGCTGACACCACTACTTCGCCACACACACAAATGAGAACGCCATTCTCAATACAGTTGACGAACGTCTGATGAAGCTTGATCACCACAATGTAAAGAGATTTAGAAGGAACCTAAAGATTTTGAACGCGTCATCAATTTTGTCTTCTTCGGTGGTAAGGGATCAGTCTTTAGGGAGAAGATATGAGGGCAAAAGCTGCAACCTCATTTGTCTAATCTTCGTAATTAATTAGAGAGATATTCATGTTCTCGGTTATCTGCTGGAAGGAAGACAAGTACTTCTTTTTTCGCTTCCGTAATCTCACTGAAAAGATAACAACGGCCATATAAATTTCCCGTAAAAACACCTGAAGACACCATGAAATCTGCCTTTTAGGATTTATTTGGGCATACTAAAAACGCCAAAAATTCAATCCAATTTTCTTCGCTGTAACTTAATCAAAGGTTTTGGTTCTCGTAAAGTTAACCGTTCTATCCGGACATTACTCATGAGGTAAGGCATATGTAGAAGTATGAGCTAGCAATCTGAGCTGCACGTACACGTTTGTCGTCAAGCGTTGAATTGCCTCAATGACTAGTTTTTCTTCTAAAGTTTCTTGCCCTCCGACCAGCTCACAGTCAGTATCTCAAGGAAGTTCTGCAGCCATGCGCATCCTCATTTATTCCTACAACTATCACCCTGAGCCGATTGGCATTGCGCCGCTGATGACGGAATTGGCCGAAGGCTTGGTCAAGCGTGGGCATGAAGTTAGGGTGATTACCGCCATGCCGAATTATCCAGAACGGAAAATCTACCCTGCGTATCGGGGCAAGTGGTTTACGACTGAAGAGAAAAACGGCGTTACGATTCAACGATGCTACGTCTGGATTCGGCCCAATCCAGGGCTTTCTACACGCTTACTGTTAGAAGGCAGCTTTGTTGGGCTCAGCCTCATCAAAGCACTACAGGGGTGGCGGCCAGACGTCATTCTAAACACCAGCCCCTCTTTGCCAGTGGCGATACCGGTGGCCCTACTCAAGCTGATTTACCGCTGTCCGACTGTCCTCAATCTGCAAGATATTTTGCCTGAGGCGGCAGTGCAGACAGGTCTGATTAGTAATCCGCTGGCAATTCGAGCCTTTGAAATCCTGGAAAAGTTCGCCTATCGTTCTGCTACTCAAATCAGTGTGATTGCAGAAGGTTTCCGGCAAAATCTGCTGGGTAAAGGCATTTGCGACAGCAAGATGAAAATCATCTCCAACTGGGTAGATGTAAACTTTATCCGTCCGATGCCCAAGTATGAGAATGCTTTCCGTCGGGCAAATGGGTTAGAGAACAAGTTTGTCGTGCTCTACTCCGGCAACATTGCTCGTACCCAAGGTATTCAAACAGTCATTCGAGCAGCGGCTCGGTTACAACATATTAAAGACCTAGTGTTTGTCATTGTGGGTGAAGAGAGTCAACTCTCTGACTTAGATGACCTGCGGCAAGAGCTGGGTGTGCAAAATGTCTTGCTCCGGCCATTTGCACCTCGCACAGAACTACCGGAAATGCTGGCTGCCGCTGATGTTGGTCTGATTATGCAAAAGCGGAATGTAGTTGCCTTCAATATGCCGTCTAAAACGCAGGTGTTGCTAGCCAGTGGTCGCCCCATTCTGGCAGCGGTGCCGGATCATGGAACAGCAGCGCAGGCAATTCGCGCGAGTGGCGGGGGGCTCGTAGTGGAGCCGGAAAATCCCAGAGAATTGGCTAATGCGATTCAAAATCTTTATGACAACCCTGAGTTTGCGGAAAACATGGGTCGCCAAGGACGGCATCATGCCCTGAGCGAATACTCATTTGAGCAAGCTCTGAATCGGTATGAGACACTCTTTAAGCAATTGGTAGAAGGTAAGCGTGACCGAGTGCCTTACGGCAAAATGGCAACCCAGATGGCATCTGCAGATGCAGTTACGAGTAATCAGTTGCCGCCACGTGCCTAAATACATAGGCAACAGTTGACTGATGCTTCTTGAACATAGCCCCTAGGTTAGCCAAGACTAATCTGGGGGTTTGTGTTGCGATCGCGATTGCTACAGTCCAAGGCCAAGTCAGCCCTTTAGTCACGGTGTTTAGCATCAGCCAACTCAATTGCTGAGCACAGAAAAGCCAATCGCGATCGCTGCCCTGATGGCCGCTAAACCAGTAGGATAAGGGGTGAAGAGTGAACGTCATCTTTAATTTCAGGATCCCCATGGCACTGATCATTACTGGCAAGCGCTTTGTTAAAGACCTCGAATCTGCTGGTGCGCTAGCAGTTAGAGCCCCACTAGAAGGTGGCTTTGAAGGTCGTTATCAGCGTCGCTTGCGAGCTGCTGGCTACGAACCTGTAAATTTGACGGTAAAGGGCTTAGGTGACCTGTCGGCTTACCTGACCGATATTCATGGAGTACGCCCAGCTCACTTGGGTAAAAAAACAATTGGGCAGTCAGCTGCCGTGGGCTATCGCTATTACATCCCGCCAATCATTAGCTACCGCATGGAGGGCATGTCTCCTAAAGCGAAGGGGATGGTGCTGTGGTTGATCGAAGGCAACATCTTATCCCAGCAGGAAATTGCTTATCTGGCAGATTTGCCGAAGACATTACCCAACGTCAAAGTGGTGCTGGAAATGGGAGGCGATCGCGTCTTTAGCTGGCAGCCATTGGTTAACGAGCTAGCTGCTTAGTTTCAGCCTTTTACAGCCGTCTGCTAGTCGGTTAGAACCTCTGAGCTGGCTAGGCAAGTGAAGCTCGAGTTAAACTTTTTTGGTGAACTGAGGCTTTCCTGTCTCTCGTTTGAAGAGTGCTCTTTGAGTGAATTGCCCCTTCCATTGATGATTCCGGGAGCGGTTGAAGCGGTGATGGGGGCGACAACAAATTTGTGGTGGGCGAGTTTCTGTGGAGTTCTGCAAAGGTTTTGTGCTCGGATAGCCCGTTTATTCAGCTGACTGAGATGATAAGGGCGACATTCGAGCACTAGGCGACATCATGACCGCGCTCATTCTCTTTACTGACTTAGATGGCACCTTACTAAATGGCGAAAGCTACGCCTACGATGCGGCTTTGCCAGTATTGGCGGCTTTGCAGCAGCGCGGTGTACCGGTGGTGCCAGTAACGAGTAAAACGCGGGCAGAGGTCGAAACCCTAATTCAACAAATCGGCCTAACAGGCCCCTTCGTTACGGAGAACGGCAGCGCGATTTACATTCCCCGCGACACCTGTCCATTTGTGCTGCCAGAGGGTGAAGACGACGGGCCTTATCGGGTAGTCTCGCTGGGAGTCGCCTATGTGATGGCCCGCGCTGGTTTAAAGGCGATCGCCCAAGAACTGGGTCGTCCACTCAAGGGATTTGGTGACCTCTCGGTTGAGCAAGTGCAGCAGTTGACCGGGTTATCCGCAGCAGATGCCCATCAGGCTAAAATGCGCGAGTTTACAGAGCCGTTTCTCACACCAAAAAATACGCCGCCGGAAAAACTCACTGCCGCCGTTGAGTCGATGGGATTTAAGGCGGTGGTGGGCGATCGCTTTTCCCATCTGATCGGTGGGGCGGCAGGTAAAGGCATTGCTGTGCACCAGTTGGTGCAGCTCTATACGCCGACCTTCCCAGCCGGTGAATCAATTGTCACCGTTGGCCTTGGCAACAGTCCGAATGATTTGGACATGCTGGAAAATGTTGATCGCGCGATCGTGTTGCCTGGGGAAAAGGGGCCGCATCCGCAGTTGAGCGATCGCGGCTGGATGATTGCCTCTCAGCCAGCACCGGAAGGCTGGGCGATCGCGGTTGAGCAAGTGCTGGCTGACTATTAGCGCTCAGGCCTCAAATCAATCACCTTGCCAGGAACCGATATGACCGCCGGTTCTGAATAGTGCTGCATGGCAACGATGTGGATAGCCACTTATATAACCGCCTCACGGCAAAACAGCCGTAAACGGTAGCCGCCGTAGTAATCATCACTCAAGCCCAAATCGTTCATGTACAGACGGTGCATCACTTTGATCGAGCGTTCGTTGTCAGGCAACGCCACGGCATAGATGGCGGGGAGACGGAGGCGAGTAAACGCATGGTTCAGAATCGCGCGAGCAGCTTCGGTCGCGTAACCGTGTCCCCAACTCGCGGGGGAAAAGTGCCAGCCAATTTCGACTTTGCCGCTGGGTTGATTCACCCGATCAGGCAAGGGCATGAGCAAGATATTGCCGATGATGATGCCAGTGTCTTGCTGAACGACCGCCCAGCAGCCTAATCCGGGAAATACTGCCGCGCGATCTCGATAACGTTCCAACCTTGCCTGGACAGCGTCCACTGTGGCATCGAGGGATTTATCCCCAATCCACTGGGTGACTTGGGAGTTGCCGTAAATGGCGATCGCATCTGCGGCATCCGCCTCTGGGTGCCAGTCACGAATCAACAAGCGTGTGGTTTCTAGCTGCATCGGTAGGGGGAAGCTTATGAGCGATCTCGGCTCGTCATGATCATTGCTAGAGCGGCAATCTATCGTTAGCTAGACTCCAGTGTAGACCAGACCTCAAGCTTGGTTTTGACTTTGCGAATCACCTCGTCGGTGAAATCGGAGGTGGTCATCGCCCCGCCCAAATCGGGAGTTGCTTTGCCCTCGTGCAGTGCCTCAAACACGGATTCATAAATGGAGCGTGAGGCGCGATCGGCGAGGGGCGTTTTCACATAAGTGAGTAGCGCCGCACCAGCCAAAATCATCGCCATAGGGTTAGCAATGTTTTTGCCATAGAGAGCGGGGGCAGTGCCATGAGGCGCTTCGGCCATGACCGTCTTGACCTGCAAGGTCTCAGCATCAAAGCCCATGACCAAACTTTCTGACCCGGCAATGCTGCCGTACATCTGCAACACCATGTCGGAGAGCAAATCGCCATCCCGGTTGAGCGCTGGAATCACTAATGCTTCGCCGCTATTTTGCAGCAGCAAAGCGAAGGTTGCGTCAATCAGTAGCGGTTGGTAAGCGACATCGGGATAGCGCTGCGCCGCTGCATCGAGTTCTTCTTTGAACATGCCTTCGTAGGTGGCGCTGACGGTAAATTTGGGCCCGCCAAAGACTTTCGCCCCGGTGCGCTTGGCATGGGCGAAAGTGAACTCCGCCACTGTGCGACTAATGGAACGGCTAATTTTGGACGTGCGCCAGGCAATTTCATCCCCCGTTGCCGTCGTTTCGCGCCATTCCTTCGCGCCGTAAGCATCATCCACCGCCATGCGCACGATGGTGATGGGAGCATACACACCGCCCACGGGGCGAATCTGCGGAATGCGCCGCCCGGTGCGCAAAATAACCGAAGCTCCCAAGTCTTCTCGCAAGATGGCATTGGGGCTGCCCACATCGCCTGAGATTTCGGGGGTTACGGTAGCGGCCTTGAGAGAAAGGCCCGTTTGGCAAGCCGCTGCCGCCGCCTCTCGCACGACCTCATTCTTAGTTGTGCGCCGATTTTCCAAGCTCAGATCATAATCAATAAATTGCAGCGGCTGGCGAATCACTGCTGGCTGCAAGACTCGTAGCGCCTCGACTAACAGTTCTTCCCCAGTTTCATCGCCATGCATTACAACGATCGCGGGAGTGGGTGGGGGAGCTGACATAAGTAAGCATCAATCCTTGCAAGGGTTTGCTGCCCCGATTGTTAGGGCGATGCCCTTCAATCGTTGTAAAAGCCAGTACTAAATCACCAGGCTTTCCTTTTGCTTAACCTCTGCCTCTGCTCACCGAATCAGCTTGGTGCTATTAGCGATCGCCCAAATTCCTTGCAGGGCGATCGCTGTCCACATGTATTTCAACCTTGGTCAGTGGATGCTGCTCGAAAGCCATTCAGAACCAGAATATTATGCGTAAATTTTCTTTCTCAATTAAGATTGCCAACCCTTGAATTACGCAAAAGCAGTCAACGTTAATCTAGAATTGCCCCTGTTGTTTTAACCGCACAATCCTGTTTCTACTCCACAGACTGCGCTTCTTGGTAGATAGCACAGCAGACCTTGACAAGCATCTGCGCCGTATCGTATTTGCCCTGTGGCAAGGCTTGAAACATAACGGAATAGCCTTCGATATAGGGCATGAGTAGGCTTGCCATGTTGTTGGCAGCTTTTTCACAGCCACTGACTTGGGTGAGCAGTTTCGATAGCTTACCTATCGTGACTTTGTAGTAGCCAATTAGTTGCACATGTATGCCCTCATCCCGTGCAGAGAGCGCCCATATCTCACGAAAGATGCGACACATATCGCTGACGTGATCGACATGGTCTAACAAGAAGAGAATCAAATTTTGTAGCTTTTCCTCTGCGGTGCCGTCTGCTGGAGTGGGCTGATAGTCATCCAGCAAGGTAGTGCATTCACCAAAATAATATTCTGCCAGCCCAGCCATGAGCGCAGTCTTGTCCTTGAAGTGATATTGCAGATTTCCTAGGCTCATCTCTGCCTGCGCGGCAACCTTACGCATCGTCAATCCTTCAGTGCCGTAGACCTTCAGCAGGGCGATCGCGGCTTGAATGATGTGCGTCTTTGTATTTTGAGCAGGAGACATAGACTTCTTTCTGATTCGGAATGCTTGATAGCGCAACATCCTTGACACCTTAGGTCAATCGACCTAGTATTCGAGAATAGGTCAAACGACCTATTTGTATGGAGAGGTCAAGCATGATTAAAGTATTGCGCACGCCTGACATCAGGTTCGAGAATCTACCTGGCTTTAATTTTCAGCCCCATTACATTGAAGATTTACCTGGTTTCGAGGGCATCCGTGGCCACTATCTCGACGAGGGAAGTTCCGGTTCTGATGAGGTGTTTCTGTGCCTACATGGTGAGCCAACTTGGAGCTATCTCTATCGCAAGATGATTCCCGTCTTCACAGCTGCAGGTATTCGGGTAATTGCCCCTGATTTGCTGGGATTTGGCCGCTCTGATAAACCAGTGAACGACGATGTCCACACCTTCGATTTTCATCGTGAATACTTGCTCCGCTTCATTGAATCGCTTGATTTACAGAACATCACACTGGTTTGCCAAGACTGGGGTGGGGTGTTGGGGCTAACTTTGCCGCAAGCAATGCCAGAACGCTTCAAGCGTTTGTTGATTATGAATACCGGCATCATGACCGGAGAAGTGAGCGATGAAGCCTTTTTCGAGTGGAAGTCGCTGATTGATAGCGATCCGGATGTGCCAATTTTTGAGGTCATCAAGCGTCATGCCCTTGGCATTAGCGAGGCTGAGGCGCAGGCCTACGAAGCGCCGTTTCCCAGCAAGGATTACAAGGCTGGCCCCCGTAAATTTCCAGCGCTGGTCGCCACCCGTCCAGACTTTCCTGGGGTAGAAACGTCTCTCAAAGCGGTTCCTTTCTGGAGTGAGCAATGGGAGGGTGAAACGTTTATGGCAATTGGCATGCAAGACAAAATGCTAGGGCCAGATGTGATGTACCACATGAAAGACTTAATCAAAGGATGTCCAGAGCCACTTGAAATTCCAGAAGCCGATCATTTTGTGCAGGAGCAAGGGGAACTCGTGGCAGCAAAAGCCCTAGAGCATTTTGGTTTGCAAGCCAATACTCACGCTGAATGAGGACGAGATAGCTACCATGCGAATCATGCATCTAGTGTTTCATCCCAATTTGGAAAAATCGCGCGTCAACCGGATCTGGAAACAGCAGCTTGAAGAAAGCGGCAAAATTACGACATCTCGTGACCTGTACGGCGAGTACCCGAACTTTCAAATTGATGTCATACGTGAGCAGGAGCAACTCCTCGCTCATGATCGGATTATTTTGCAATTTCCGTTTTACTGGTACTCTTGTCCCCCACTGCTTAAAAAATGGCTGGATGATGTGCTGACCTACGGTTTTGCCTATGGCAGTACTGGCGACAAGCTCAAGGGTAAGGACCTACAAATCATCACTTCAGCTGGTGGCGAGAAGAAGTTCTACAGCGGCTTCGACATCTATGCGACGATCTACGAATTGCTTCGACCCTTCCAGTTGACGGCCAACCTATGCCAGCTGAACTATATGTTGCCTGTCTGGATGTATCGCGCAGATAGTGCTCTTGAGGACACCATTCGCGAAAGTGGAGCCCAGTGGGTGGATATGATTGACGACCCTCGCCGTGCTGACGGGAGGTCATTCCTCGAAAGCGGGGACGATGATCCCGTTTTGTCGTAAGTGACGAAGCAGTTGCTAGAAAGCCTAAGTTGCCAAGCTTTGAGACGCGTGTTCCGGCTCTGCCAGAAACTCGGAGAAGTTCTTGGTCAAGGTCCAGCGGAAATTGGAGTAGACGTAGAAAAAGAGGCCCAGCGTTATACCGATGAGGGTGTATTCAGGGCGGGGTAAAAACGTTGAAATGACTGTGATGCTGATACAAACGACGGTATTAATCACAATGATCTGACGCGCGGTGGGAAATGCCAGGTAGTAGCTGATTTGTTTACCCAGATAGAAGAGCGTGAGGCCCGCGATCGCGAGCCACCGAAACTCCCCCATCGGCAGGTCGTTCAAAATGGCATGGCGGATCAGGCTGGAAAGAATGCCCATGCCAAGCAAAAACAGCAGGTGGGAATAGAGCAGCGGGAAGCCATATTTGATCTTCTTGGCCCGCTCTAGCAAGGGAAAGCCATCGAAGTAAATCCACCAGATCGCCCCAATCATCAAGAAGCCAGTGAGGGCTGCCACCAGATCAAATGGTTCCATGCCAAGCCACTAAGGCTGCCCACCAGGCTAATTACCGACTCGCCTAACAAAATGATGGAGAGAAGTCCAACCCGTTCGACCAAGTGTTCGCGATGGCAGGGAATGAGGTCTTTATCGCTGCTGAGATACGCCGTGGCAATCATCTCTAGGCCAATGCCACTGAGGAAGATGATTTGACACAGGGGGGTGCCAAAGAATAAGGAAAAGAGCGCGATCGCGGCGCCGCCCAAAATCGTGAATCCCATCGTTTTGGTATAGGGCTGGGTCTGGGGAAAGCGCTGCCCGGTGACGAAGTACATCCCCGCCAAGACCGAGCGAATCACGATGTAATAGGCAATGAATCGTGCCGAAGCTTCCAACAATCCCGCCCCTAAAAACGCCGATAAGGTCGTCATCAAAAACATGATCACCAGGCTCGCGACCCGATGGGTACGGCTGTCGGTGTCAAATCGATTGGCATACAGGGTGTGACTGGCCCAAATCCACCACACCGGGATGAATTCGGTGAAGTACAACAGCACCTGTTTGCCTGCTAAGTGACCGTCATGGACGTGGGCCAAGTGGTGGGTAATGACGCTAATGCTAGCGACGAACACGAGGTCAAAGAAGAGTTCGAGCCAGGTAGCGTGACGACCTTCTGCATAGTATTGAAACGTAGGAGGCATGGGAGAAGTCTCCAAGCAAATGATGACTGTAGCGTCCGGCGTGGATTGCCCCGATTAGCCCCACGCTATGGCCTACCGAATCTTAGCTGTAGCCAAGCGCTAGTTGACGGCCATGGCCAACGCTTCAATTTGCGCTTGGAAAATCGCCGTCGGTTGGGCTCCCGAGATCAGGTGCTGGTCGTTAAAGATAACAGCTGGAACCGCTTGCACACCTCGCCGCATCCAGGCGGCTTCGATGGTTTTCACTTCGCGGGCATACTGCTCACTGTCCAAGACTTCGCGGGCGGCATCGCTATCTAGCCCCACGGTCGCTGCCGCCGCAACCAGAACTTCAGGATCATCCACCGATTTTTGCTCACCAAAGTAGGCCGAAAATAATGCCAGGTGCAGCTCGGTTTGTTTGTCATATTCTTTCGCCCAATGGAGCAGCTGATGCGCTTTGAAGGTGTTGACCATGCGCATTTCGTCATAGTAGTTGAACGTAAATCCCAACTCGGCGCCCATGGTGGTCAGGCGCTGGCGGGCGGCAATACTGCCTTCTAAGGTGGTGCCGTATTTCTTGGCGAGATGCGATCGCAGATTTTCGCCATCCTGGGGCATGGTGGGATTCAGTTCAAAGGGGTGCCAGTGCAGATCAAACGTTACTGTATCCTCGAACATCTGCATGGCTTTTTCCAGTCGCTTATAACCGATGATGCACCAGGGACAGACGATGTCTGAAACGATGTCAATTTTTACAGTAGGTTGCATAATTCGAGCCTCAAGTTGTAGCGAGATTGAAGGAGTTTTGGAGAGACGCATGTCAGCTTTGCAAATGTCCTGCGTGGCCCTCATCCCCCAGCCCCTTCTCCCAACATTGAGAGAAGGGGAGCAAATGGTTCCAAGTCTCCCTCTCAGACTTGGATGTTAGACACACAGGGCCTTTCCCGTGAGTGGACTCACTGGTGACATGCCCCCGTTCTAGAGAATTTCCCCACCCATTAGAAGTTTTGATTGAGATGGGCTTCGAAGCGGACGAAGTCGTTCTCGATGTCAGGATTTTTCATCACATCAAAGCAGGCAAAGGTTGGTAACGGCTCCATGCCGAAGAATTTGAAGTTGAGGTGCATGGGCCAGAAAAGATCGTCTACCGTTTTGCCTTCAAAGAACCACTGATGGGGATCGCCAAAGGAGTCTTTGGGAGCATTAAAGGTCAGGGACAGAAGGTATTTTTTGCCCGTCAGCGTGCCGCCAGAGCCATACTGTTGGCTGGGATCTTGGCGGCTTCTGCCATCGCCAGCGCAGAGTCGCCCATCCATGCCGGCAGAGTACACGTAGTCCATGTAGCGCTTAAAGCTCCAGGGCACCTCCATCCAGTTCACTGGCGTTTGCAGAATAATGACGTCGGCCCACTGGTGTTTCGCGACTTCGGCTTCCACGTCGTAGTCATCCTGCATCGTGGTGATTTGGATGTCGTAGCCCTTGGCAGCTAGATGCGTTTGCGCTTTTTCGACCAGGGTGGCATTCAGCTTGCCGGGGGAAAAGGGATACTCTTGGTGGGCATTGATGATAAATACGTTTGGCATGGTGGAAATGTCCTGCGGTTGGGGTAGTTAGGGTGCGATCTCGTGACCTCTACTGCAGCGCCTTTAAAGCGTTGACGACGTCACTGGGTTCGGCGCGTTTGGTGTAATCGACATCGGCAAAGGCATACACAATTTCGCCATTGGGCTGCACGACATAGGTGGCGGGAATCGGAAGTTCAAACTGGTCATTGCCGTTGTAAGCGACTAAATCAATGCCAAATCCCTCGTAGATGGGGCGCAGGGAGGCGGGCAATTGAAACACCAGGCCAAATTGCCGCGCTATCTGATTATCCAAATCGCTCAAAACTGGAAACGCGAGTTCATTCTTCTCTTGGGTAGTGAGGGAGTTGTCGGGGGTTTCGGGAGAAATGGCGACCAAGGTAGCGCCTGTCTCTTGAATGCTGGCGAGGGCATTTTGCAACGCTTTGAGTTCTAGGTTGCAGTAGGGGCACCAGCCGCCGCGATAGAAGGCAATGACGACTGGGCCTTGGGCTAGTAGGTCGCGTATGGCTACGGTATGGCCAGTAGCATTGGGCAGAGCGAAATCGGGAATGGTGTCGCCTACTTGGAGGGTTTGGTCGAGGATGCCGGATGCGCCTAAGTCAGTAGTGGCCTGCTGCATCACGGTTTGCGTGTCTTGGGGAACGCGGCTGAGAAAGTTGTCCTGTTGGGTCTGTAAAGCGGTTGCTAGGGTCATGTTGGTGTCTCTAAAGGTGGATGAATATTGAAAGCTGGCATGTTGCGGGTGCAGAACCTCACCTAGCCTCTCCTTCTCAAGGAGAGGAACCGGAGTTGAACTAAACCTCTCCTTGAGAAGGAGAGGTGCCGCAGGCGGTGAGGTTCTGCTCAGTCAGGGGGAATGAACTGCCCTTAAAACCGCGCGGCATTTTCAGTCACGGACTTAGCTTCATCGCCCTTGCCAAAGAAGGCGGGGAATGGCTTGGGAATAGTGACCGCCTTTTGGGTCGCGGGCCGGGCATCGATACGATCGCACCAGGCTTGAAAGTTATCTAGCCCTTCAACAGAGACTTTGGCCCAGGGGTAAGACCGCGCCCAAGGGTAGGTAGCGATATCGACGATGGTGAACTCGTCGCCGAGGATATAGGGCTTGTCGGCCAACTGTTTGTCTAAGACTTCGAGCAAGCGACGGGACTCGGTGACGTAGCGATCGATGGCGTAGTCATCCTGAATGCCTTTGGGGGCGGCGATGCGCTGGAAGTACATGGCCTGGCCCATCATGGGGCCAATGCCCGCCATCTGAAACATCAGCCATTGCAAGGCTTCTGACCGCGCTTTTTCACCTTGGGGGAGAAACTTCTGATACTTTTCGGCCAGGTACCAAAGGATGGCCCCCGACTCGAACACGGCGAACTCATCGTTGCTGCGATCGACAATTGTGGGAATGCGCCCATTGGGGTTGAGCTTCATATACCATTCGGACTTTTGCTCTTTTTTCCCAAAGTCGATGTAGGTCAGCTCGTACTCAACTTTGGCTT
>CAZFWL010000024.1:0-13330 GCA_964522775.1 uncultured Halomicronema sp. | reverse complement strand
ACCCTGGCAATTGTCGGGATGTGATTGCCGAGCACTCGCCATCCTCCACGAAGAGTCAGATCGATTGCAGCTAAAGGAGCTGCGTTATCGACCTCAAGAATGTTAGGGCGTGTCATCAAATAGGTCTCTCGAAGGCTTAGGATTTAGCATTCAGGTCCATTGCGTTCATTCACAGGAGTGCTAGGATGACGCGCCGCTATGCCCTTCGCGACGACCAATGGGAACGCCTCCAAGATTTGCGGCCGGGCCGAGCGGGCAGCGTGGGGGTCACCGCTCGCGACAATCGTCTCTTTGTGGAAGCTGTCTTATACCGCTATCGCGCGGGGATTCCGTGGCGCGACTTGCCAGAGGGATTCGGCCACTATCGCAAAGTTCACACGCGCTTTCGGCGCTGGTGTAAACGGGGAGTGTGGTTGAAGGTGTTTCAAGTACTCGCGAGCGACCCTGACAATGAATACGCCATGATTGACTCGACCATTGTGCGCGCCCATCAGCATAGTGCCGGGGCAAAAGGGGGGATGCGGACGAGGAAGCAATTGGTCGCAGCAAAGGCGGATTGAGCACCAAAATTCATGCTCTGACCGATGCCCTCGGCAATCCGCTCATGTTCCATCTGACGCCTGGACAAGCCAGCGATTTGGCTGGCTCCGATGTTTTGTTGGAGGATCTAGAAGCTGAGGCGCTCTTGGCGGATAAAGGCTACGACGCAGATGAGCGGGTGATTCAGCGACTCCAAGCGGCAGGCAAAAAGCCGGTGATTCCGCCCAAGCGCAATCGCCGTGAGCCGCGTGAGTATGACCGAGAGCTCTACAAAGCACGGCATCTCGTTGAGAACTTTTTCGCTCGGCTCAAGCAGTATCGAGCCATTGCGACTCGTTACGATAAGCTAGCAGAAAGTTTTTTAGGCGCGATTTATCTAGCCGCTACGGTCGTCTGGCTTAATTGATGACACGCCCTAGCAAAATTGCATCAGTATCAAAGCAGCTGAAGAATCGATCTCCTGACGTTCAAATTTATTTCAAAGCAATAGCACTAGCGATCGCCCTTCCCCTCGCGGTCTTTCCAACCCTCCGAATTTGACTCGTTGGACAACACTTCCACGGTGCCGGCACGACCGTCGAGGCGAATGAACTGCCCGTTGTGGAATTGCTGGGTTGCCTGCTCGATGTTCATCACGGCGGGAATGCCATATTCACGCGCCACAATTGCTCCGTGGGATAAGCGACCTCCCACTTCCGCAATTAAGCCCGCCGCTTGCGCCAGCACTGGCGCCCAGCCTGCATCGGTATACGGCACCACCAGAATCGTCTGCGGCGCGAGCTTTTCGGTCAGCTGGAGGGAGGTCAGCACTTTGCCGGGGCCTTCCACTTGCCCGGCACTGGCTCCAATGCCCTGGAGGACACCTGCTTGTAACGGCTGAACCGCTTCGCTGGGGGCCGGATCGGGCGGCGGATCATTGCCATACACCACAAACGGTACGGCTGGAAATGCCTGATGCTGGGCGAATTGAGATCGCCGCTCGGCCACTAATGCCTGCATGGGCTGATGAGTTTCCAAGCCGCTTTTGAGTTCAGCGTAGGTGAGCAAGAACGCATCCCCCGGTTGGTCAATCAAGGTGTGGGCGATCGCCGCTTGCTCTAGCGCTAACAGACTCCACCGCAGTTCTGCCAGCAGCCGCAAATACACCTCCGCGACCCGACCTTTGAGGTTGAGGCGTTGTTGTACCTGGCGATACCGCCATCCACTTCGGTCGCTAGATGGGGCGACGTTACTCGGTTCACGACTGGGGGGCGACAGCAAAAATTGCAGGAACAAATCGCGCACCGGCTGTGGATCTTCGTACCAGGTGGGTACGGCAATGTCGGTGCCCACTTCACTGAGATAGCCGTAGCGGTGGGCAATCGCATCTAGCTGCTGGCTCACCGCCTCTCCTTCGGGAAGCTGAGTCAAGTGCGCCCAAACTTTTGCCGTGGGAAGATCAGCGGCAATTTCAGATAGCTGTGCCACTAGGTCTGGCAACTGAGATCGGGTCGTCTGAGCCAGGAATTTGACCGCCTGAATCGAAGCCACTTCGGGCTGTTGCCCTGAGTCGAGCTCAGCTTCCGGAACTTTGAAGAGACTGCGGCGCAGGGCAAAACCCAGTGGGGCCAAAATGTTGTAGTAGGTCGCCTGGTTCAACCGTGCCAAAATCAGCTCTACCCGATGGAAAAGATCGTCAACTGCCAGGCCAGAGGCTGGTTGCTGCTCAAGTTGGCTGAGGGTGGGGGTAAACGCGGTGCGATCGTCTCGCTCAAAGTCTTTTGGCAAGGTCCATTCCCGTTTGAGCAAGCGCAGCAGGCCCGGCACATTGGTCAGGGTGCTAGCGATCGGCGGCTTGCTAAATTTAGCCCCCATCGTGAGAAATTCCAGGCTTTCTGGAGGTAGCCCCATGCGCCGAAAAATATCACCCAGCAGCGTGGCATTGAAGTAAGCGCGGGAATAGTGCAGCGTCGCCGTCGCTTCGAAGTCGAGTCCGGTGGCCCGTGCCCCCAGCACAATCGTGAAAATCTCTCCCCAGACACCACAGGTCAGCGGGCGATTGATGGACCAGGTGAGGGGACGAATGACGCCGGGAATTACTTCCGCCGCAATTTTGCGCGTCCACATAGGGGTGAGTGTCGTGATCGGCCGAGCTTGCAAGAGCCACAGCGTTTCGCCGTCAAAACTCCATTCAATGTCTTGGGGAATGCCGTGGTAGTACCGCTCTAAATGTCGGGCCAGCAGGGCGACTCGTTGAATCAGAGGGGGCAGATTGGCGTCTTGCTGGGACGAACCAGATGCCGGAGGCGTCGCTAAATCTCTCAGTGCGATCGCGTCCAAATCCGCTTCCGTTACGGTCACTTGATATTGCTCTGGGGTCACCTGCCCAGAGACTACCTGCTCAGCCCCTCCGGCTAAGGCTTCCACCATGACGGTAGCGCCGGGTTCGACGGGGTCGCGGCTAAAGGCCACACCAGAATATTGACCTTGAATTTGCGGCTGCACCAATAATGCCAAACCGGACTGATCGGCTAAACCGCGATCGCGTCGGTACTGGACGGCCCCCGCTCGGTTGTAGGCGGCGCGGCATTGCTCGACGGCCCGTTCCAGCTCAGTCGGACTAGTGATCGCGGCAATTGACTCGTACTGCCCCGCCCCAGAGGCTTCCAAGCTATCTTCATCCACTGCTGAAGACCGGACAATCCACGATCGCTGCCATGGGGCGGTTTCGACCTTTTCTAATTGCTGAATCAGCGATCGCGCGGGCGTTCCCATGGGCAAGATCCATCCCATCGGCACCGCGTACCCCGCTTGCTTTAGCTGGGCTAGGGTCGCCGCTTTGTGGCCCATTTGCTTGACCTGCGGCTTGTCGTTGAGTGACCCAATCACATCCCGTCCTCGAAGGTATTGAAACATCTTACGAGAGTTGTCTGTGGGTGCTGGAGTCGCCAACGCCAAATCATCCGGTATTAACTGATAGATCCCGGCGATGAACAAGCTCAGTAACCCTGCGGCCGCGATCGCCCCCGGCTGGTCTGGCCGCCGTACGGCCTCTAAAACGGGAATCATCGCCAAGACGCCCAATCGCGCCCACTGCCGCCGTCGTACAACCGCAAATAGGAAGCCCGACAGCCCCAAAATCGTCACGGCAATCACCCAGTCATGGGCGACATACCCCCACACGACGTTGGTGGTGCCCGCGCCGCGCCCGATGATAAAGCGACCTAAAACCAGCGCAATCAACGCCACAATTTCCCAAGCTTCGCTGCCGGGCAGCAGCGATCGCGCCAGCAAGACCACGAGAATGCCTTTGAGTGCTTCTGACAGCACTGCCAGCAGTCCGATCCGCGTGCCTCCGTGGTAAAACGCCGCCGAGACACTAATGTTGCCCGTGCCGAGTTCCGTCAATTTTTGCTTAGCCAGGCCCTGCACTAACCAGGCAATGATCGGCAAACTGCCAATACCGAAGGCGATCGCACATAACACCACAACGGCAAGGGGTAGGGGCAAGGTCATTCCTAAATGCATTTTCAGCGTTGAGTATCACCGATACAGTAACGCGATCCCTGGGCGATGCTCGCGTCGATCGGTCAAGCGTGACGTTTTGAAGAGGACAATCTAGTCAGTCAATGCTTTGGCAGCGATCGCGGTGAAAGATGATCCGAAATCGTTCGCAGGCCAATGGCATCTCGGCAGTAGGTACGTCGGCAATGCTGGACAAGATCCATGAAAAGTATCGGCCAGTACGCTCATTGTCTAGATTCCATTAGCCCAAATATCGGGATACTGTTCGAGGTACAGAGAGCGTGCTGATCCTTGCTAACTAAATCGAGGAGGCGATGACGAGCAACAACATGGAGAGTGCCAGCTGATAGAAACAGTAGAAACGCAGGGATGTTGTAAAACGGCAAATGTCGCGTGATTGCCCCGAGGCCAAATGCGATGGTGAAGATAGCCCAAACGTATCCCAACCCCAGCCCATACAGCAACTTCAACCCAAATGTTTCATCACTCCTGCGCTTTTTACATCGGCCAGTCACTCGGTGCCGAGATGATGGCATCGTACATCCCAATCGGGAAGTGAGAGAGAGGCCCTGATCTCCCTTATTGGCTCGAAAGCGATTTGAAATATCGGGCCACGGGAAACAGTTTGAAGCCAGACTTTTCATAGGTGTGGCGGGCCGGGGCATGTCCCGGATCGCCCCCGGTTTCCACCATCGCGATCGCCATTCCCGCCTCTTTCATCCAGTCCAACGCAAACTGGGTCAGGGCGCTGCCGATGCCCCGACCTTGGCCGCTGGGATCAACCGCCACCATGTAGATCTCTCCCATGCTGTCTTCGGAATGGAGTTTTACTGCAACGAAGCCGGTGGGCAAATCGTTTTCAACCGCTACCCACACGTGAGTATCCTCTGCGGCACAAACCTCCTCAACGGCTTTGCGCTGACTGATTTGCCAGCATTCAGGATAAAACGTCTGATAGACCGCATCGTCCATGGTTGCTCGAATGGACTCAAATACAGGAGCCCAAGCCCGTAACGAAAGCTGAACAATGTCTTCTAGGAAGCTTTGATGGTAGGCTTCAATCTTCATTTTGCAGACCTCAAAAAAACGAAAAGAAGGATCAAATATTCTGGAGAATTGGGTGGCATACAGGTTCCGCCCATGTGGCGCAAACATAAATTCTCTACGGCCCTTGGTTGAGGCTAGGGCAGGCCTGAAAGGCTTTACGGAGCTGCGATCGCGGTGAAGACGACCTGAAATCGTTCGCAGACCAATGGCATCGCGGGAGTCGGCATTTTGCCAATATTGGGCAGCACCCGTGAAAAGTATCGCCAGTGCTCCCGTCGCCAATATTCCAGCGTGCGATCGCCCTCGCCTTCGTCATATGCAAACTGGGCATCCACTGCGTCAAAGGCCCGAATGGTCACCTCCGTCGTTTGAATAATGCACAGTGGCTCTCCTTCGCCATCTAGCACAATGGTGTAGGTTCCCACGGTTGGCAGGGGTTCGTCTTCCGCCTGCCATTCCCATAGAGCTGAGCAGGTGGCAGTTTTAATGCCGCTGAAAATCAGTTGCCCTAATTCATTTGCCAGTTCGGGGCTATCGCCAAACTGATCAACTAAGTACGTTTCACTGCAAGGGGCTGCCGATGTTGAAGCTTGCAGATAGTCCTGCCAATACTGAGCGATCGCGGATGAATTCATCGGTTTAAGGTGATTTGGTTAGTACGGTCGAGCAGATTCACCCACAAATTTCTTGGATGTAGCTGTGATAGTCACGCCAGCAGTCAAGGACGATTTCGCCCCATTGCAGAACCCGTTCACGGTGTTGCTTAGCGGTCTCAACCTGCCAGATATCGTTGATGGTCATGTGGCCGAAATCAGCTGGCGGCGGTAACCACTGAAATCGCTCTTTGTGCTGGGTGAGGTGCTGTTTGAGTTGGGGTAACTGACCCATTTCGACCTGATTGCGGTAGTGGGCGTACAAACTCGCTAGGTGCAAATTCACGGAGTTGATGGTTTGAGAACTCGCGGTGCCTGGATGTTGAAGCGCATAGGCATCAACGGTGATGGCGTGAACCGAAAAGTACTGCGCATCGGAATATTCCCGCGCGAGCACTTCGCCATACCGCGCCCAGCAGCCCGGCGTGGCGTCGAGATAAGCGTGGGTAACGCCTGTTGAGGAGGGCGGTGTTTCGGCACTGCAGGAGTGACATTTTTCCAGCATGGTTCTGGGGTTCACCTCAATCTAAAGGGACAAGCTGAATTTAAATTCGATTTCATCGGCTATTGCCGTTCCCGTTTCGTCAACCTCAGGGATTTCGGGCTTGAGTTTCCGGTATGTCGCGATCGCGTCGTTAAAGGGTGCATATCTTGCACCGATACACATAAACATCATGGGTTCGGGTGCCATAGCTCCGGGCAGGGACTTGGCGAATTTCCTCGAACCCCAGCCGCTGCCAAAATTGCCGACCGACGGTATTGGGAGCGATCGCACACAGCGAAATAATCCGATAGCCATCGCCTTGGTCTGCTACCCATTGTTCAAACGCTCGATAGAAGCCTGTTCCTAATCTTTGCCTTCGCTGCTCCGGAGCCAGCAGCATGAGTCCCAGCCACTAGGTTTGTGGATCGGGATAGCCCTGCACACCAATGATTGTCCCGACGAGGTGATCAAGATCGTCCACTAACCCCAAGGCCTGAACATCCTCAGGAGGTTTGCCATCGGGGACATCCGTAAACTCCTTGATCGCAGCGGTGGCCTCGGTGGGGCATCATTCGTCACGATGAAGAAATCGACACACTGATCAAACAGGGTCTGCAGTTGGGCCAAATCATCGGGCGACAGGCATCTGATACCGTACCAGGATGGTTGGTGTGCAAACGCTGCAGGGTCGCCATAGCTTTACTCAAGGTGATCAACAGTCGTCAGCCTGTAAGGGAAGCAACACCCTACTGATGTACACGACAATCGGGAGGATGTGGGGTAGAGCGCGATCTCGCTGAGATAAACGGCTACTTCTCGAAACCTTACAAGCGTCATCGGCGCTATTGATTATTTGCCCCCAGCGAGGTCAATAAAAGAGCCAGTTGTGTACGACGCTTGAGGCGAGAGTAACCAGAGAATCGCGTGAGCTACTTCCATTGCTTGACCGCCCCGCCGCATCGGGATGAAGTCCTTGATCCGCTCAACCCGATTGGCTTCGCCGCCACTGGCATGAATGTCGGTGTAAATAAAGCCTGGGCGTACCGCATTGACCCGAATTCCCTCAGCCGCAACCTCTTTCGCCAGGCCGATCGTCATCGTGTCAATCGCCCCTTTCGATGCGGCATAGTCGATGTATTCACCGGGAGATCCTAAGCGAGCGGCCACCGATGACACATTCACGATGGCTCCGCCCCGACCGCCCTGTTTGGTCGACATGCGTTTGACGGCTTCGCGGGCACACAGAAAGCTACCAATCACGTTGGCCTGAAAGATGCGATTCAAGCGAGCGGCGTCGATATCTTCCAGTCGCATCTGCGGTTCCAAAATGCCCGCATTATTCACCAAAGCCGTGACCGTTCCCAGCTTGGCATCCACCCTTTCAAAGAGTCGCAAGATATCTGCCTCCGAAGCCATGTCAGCCGCAATCGCGATCGCCTTTCCGCCCTGCTGCTGAATGGTTTCGACAATTTGTTGAGCGGCCTGCTGTTGTCGCCGATAGGTGAGGCAGACGGTATATCCTTGTTCAGCCGCCAACTGAGCCGTCGCCGCCCCGATGCCGCGACTCCCTCCTGTAATGATTGCGATCTTATCCATTAGATGACCTCAAGATGGCTCCTGTGCATGACTTGGATACGAGCAATCCAACACCAAGCAATCAGTCTTGGCAACAAAGGGGCCATGGACTTCCCCAGGCGGACGACTCGCGTAATCTCCTGCCGTGAGCCAGCGATCGAATGCTTGGTCATACAGGTCCCCCGATACGATGAAAATTTCTTCGGGGTAGTCATGGACCTGTGGCCCAAATGCTGACGTGTCAGCCCCGGCTTTGAATCGAGTCAGCCGGGTAAAGTCACCCGACGTTTCATCAACCGCTAGGAACAACTGTTCGACCAGACCGTTCGTCCCTTCAATGACATCCCATTGATCAGCATGGGCCGCCTGCAATGGATTCCAGTAAGTTGTCGTTGTTTTGGCCATGGGAAAACACCTGGGTAAATGAGGGGAAGGGACGTCGGTACGGAAGCTCCATAAAAAAGGTTGCGTCAAATAGCCATGCAGTAGGAAGAGGGCTACAAGATGGGCCATCAAGGCTCGGGATACAGCCAAAAGTTCATTGCTTTGCTGAGGTAAGGCATCACCGGATAGGTCAACAGTGCTGAAACAAAAATGACCGAAATAAAGAGCCCCAGCAGTGGTGGCAGTTCAGTGAGGACGGGGCCGAGGACGACATCGGCCAGCAGAATCAGAGGATAAACCGCCATTACCCCTAACACGACTTTTTTGTAATACGGTGGGTCCGGCAGCGCGGCGATGCTGGTCGCATTAAGCGGCGGAAGTTGAAACCAGAGATCGATGCCTTGGCGCTTGGCAATAAAGAATCGGGAGCCTTTTTTGATCCAGGTGCGATAACTGGGCGACTTTAGCCAGCGACGCAGATGTTCGTAAGTTTGGAACCTGACAATCACGACATATTCAGGATGGTGAACATCGCGAGGGGGAATTATTTCTACCCCCAGAAAGCCCTCGAATTGCTGGGTGGCGAGACTAATGCCGCGACACCAGTCTTCATAAGCGGCGATCGCAGTGGGCTTCACCACTTCTGAAATCACCAGTGTGACAGGCTCTGACGGTGACTGGATAGCTTCCATAACGAGACCAAGGAGTTAGCAGTATCGGGGGGGCAAGAGGGCGCAATGGCCAGCCGTCACTCGGTATCGGCAAAGGCGACATACAGACCCAGACCCATCAGCATGCCACCCGAGAGTTGCTGCTGTCGCCGCCGCAGTCTGACGCTGGATTGCAGCCGTTGACCAATTGGACCAGCCAGGGTCGCTACGACCAGATCGGCCAGCGTATTGAAACTGACTGAGATACTGCCCAACAGCAAAAATTGCAGGGCCACGTTCCCTGCCGGATTCACAAATTGGGGAATGAAGGCCAGAAAAAACAGGGCCGTTTTGGGGTTGAGGGCTTCAGTGGTGATGCCCTGTTGGAAGGCATGGTGACGGGGAGCTGTGGTAGACGGCTCAAGGGTCGGGCCGTGGTCCGGTTGCCGTAGGGTGGCGATGCCCAGATAGATAAGATAGGCCGCCCCCGCATATTTGACGATGAGGAAGGCGATCGCACTCTTGGCTAAAATCGCAGACAGCCCCAAGGCTGCGGCCATCACGTGGACCATACCGCCGACGGCTGTCCCCAAAGACGACTGCACGCCTTCGCGTCGTCCCCCGCGAATGCTGCGGGTCAGCACATAAAACAGTCCTGGCCCAGGGGTAATGGCGAGCAGGAAGGCCGCAGTCAGAAACAGTCCTAAGTGGGTTAAATCTGGCATGTTAAGTCTCCTGAACGGGAACGTAGGTCAGCTCTAGGATGCCGTGAGCTCGGGGAATAACCTCGGTTAGCGAAAGTTTGACCTGATCGGGCAGGTTAGAAAAGAGAGAGATTCCCTGGCCCAAAGCCATGGGAATGAGGGATACGACTACCTGATCGATTAAGCCGTGATGGAGAAACTGTGCCGCTAAATCGGCACCGCCAATCAGCCATAAATGCTGATGTTGCTGGGTCGCAATCTGGACGTGGACTTGTTCAGGGGAACCGGCGATCGCGACTACAGTACCTGGGCCTTGACTCAGTTCGCGATGGGTCATCACCCAGCAGGGGCGATCGCCGTAGGGCCACTCGCCAAAGCTCAGTACTTGGTCATAGGTGCGACGCCCCATCAGCAATGCATCCACCCCAGCAAAGAACGCTTCGTAAGCAGCGACATCTGGCTCGCCACCGATTGCGTCTAGAAACGCCACCGAGCCATCGGGCTCAGCAATGAAGCCATCTAGGGATGAGGCCACGTAGTAAGTCGTTTTCATAATGGGTCAATGCTTGTCGAGGGTGGTTCCAGGCAGCAATCTCAGATGTTAGGCGATCGCTGCTTGGTGAATTTAGCTTCTCCGGCAAAGTCGCCCTCGGTGACGACCTCCGTGAACTTCCAGCCTAAATGTTGGTAAAAGCCATAGGCTCGCAGTGCTGGGTCGTTGCCTGTGAGTAACCAAATTTCCTCCAGTTCCTGAGACCAGAGCCAGGTTTCGGCGACGTCCATGAGGGCTCGTCCCACCCCTCGGCCTTCGAATTCGGGACGGACAAACATGCCGAGAATGGTCGCGTCGGTGGCGTTGGCGATCGCAAACCCCATGGGTTGTTCCTCCCGTTCAGCAATCCAGGCACAGCAATCGGTCGCCAGCATTTCGGCAACGGACTCCGGCGTGATGCCCAGTTCAGCAACCTCTTCACGGGATTGGTAGTTTTCTTTCACACTTGTGCGAATATCGAACATCGTTTCAACATCGGCCGGTTGGGCCATCCGGATATGCATCAGGGCCTCCATCAAAATCGTTATGGGTGCGGTTCATGCATTTAGCAAGCTGGCATGACCGGCAATAATCTGTAGGGAACCCGCAGATGAGGTTGCCCAAACTCGCGTAAATCTCATCTGTTGGTCGATCAGCGTCCCGTCATAGCTACCCAGCAAATGCATCTTGACAGAAACCACGGAAAAGCCTTCATGACATTGGATCTGGCGATCTGCTGAGGTTAATTCCCGTAGCTGAAGGACGCCAGAGCGATGCATTTCTAGATCGGCTTGTTTGCTGACCAGGTGCCCTAAATAGTTGGTGAACAACAGTTCCGGGGCAATCAGAGATTCCAGCGTCGTGACATCAGCGGCCACCATAGCCTGCCGTAGCTGCTCTTCCAATTCGACGATCTGTCGTTCGGTATGGATGGTCATCACGCCCCCATTGTGTAGATCATGGTGAAAGATTCGCCGCCGGTGCGGTTGAGCACTTCGCTGCCAGCCACGGGGACAAAACCGACGCGCGAGTATAGATGCACCGCTGGGTTGTCGCCCCGCACACTCAGACTCACGGCGGAAAAGGTGTCCTTGGCGTCTGCTAATAGCCGGGTGAGCAGACGAGTCCCGATGCCCTGCCCACGGTAGTCAGGGGCAACGCCAATGGTCAGCTCGGGTATGTCATGGCGAATATAACCAAAGCCTTTGTCATCTTCGGACCACAGCCGTAACCACGCTGCACCAATCGCTTGGTTATCTTGCCAGGCCCCATAGCCCAGATCGCCCGGACGCCCCCAACCCGCCGCATAGTGAGCCAGCAGCGGATGTTTTAGCGCCTCTAAAGAAGCTTCTTGGGCGGCGTACTGCAGCATTTCCCACAGGATTGGTTCATCTTCAGGGCTTAATTGAGAAATCGTGTAATCCATAGTCGGCAACTAGATAGGAGCAATTCGGTACACCATGGCAACTCTCAGCTCGGAGCGTAGTCCTAGGTCCTGTTCCACCGCTTCCAACTCAACATGCTGTGGGCTCAACTCAGCCGAGTCGATGATGGCAAATCCTCGACGCTGATAGAAGGGGGCATTCCAGGGCACATCCCGGAATGTGCGGAGCGTTACGGCTTGGTAGCCAGCCGCGATCGCCCAGGTACAGACTTGATGCAACAGTGCGGAACCCACCCCCTGCTGTCCATGCTCTGGCACCACGGAGAGTTCGTCTAAATGAGCATAGTTGCCAAAGTCCAGCACCAGGGCAAATCCGACTAATTCACTGTGTGTAGTTTCAGCAACCCAGAGTCTCCCGGCTTCAGCCGCTCGGGCTAAATCATCTACTTCATTAACGTGGTCCAAGTCATCGATAGTCAGGCCGATGGACTCTAATCGATCGGCAAACAGCTGGGCGGCGCGGCGCTCAATTGCTGGCAGCTCAACAGCTTCCTTGAGCTGCGCTCTGCGGACGTGGTAAGTAGGCGGCATTAATGACACTAACCTCGCTGCTTCGAGCTGGAATAGACTGGCGGGTTCGCAAGCTGACAGTCCCGAACATGGAACTCGTTAATTTACCCGGTAGTGAAGCAACAAAACTCCGTTGTCATAAACTTTGCGATCGCTCAATTCTAAAACTGCTTGCTGAATCTCCTCAGAAAAAAGGGGAATGCCCACCCCCATTAAAAAGGGATTTACTTTGAGAATTAGTTGATCGATTAAACGGTTTTTGAACAGGGCAGCCGCTAAGTTGCCGCCACCACAAAGCCAAATTCCTTTACCTGGTTCACGCTTCAGAGCTTCAATGAACTCGATGGAATTCTCTGAAACTAGTTCAACGTTGTCGTCTGGACTTACTTGCATATCACGGGAAAAAAGATATTGTTTCATATGCGAGTAAGGACTAGTCACCCCCTCCTTCAAGCCGATCTCATAGGTTTTTCGACCCATAAGAACGGTGTCAAACCATTTGTTTTCAGTCTGAATACCCATTAAGTCACGGAGATGGGATGGCACTGTCTCGGGAAAAGCCGCAAACATATCTGAAAGATATTCACTGTCTTGGGAAAAGCCATCGTGTGAGCCGTCGGTGTGCGCGATAAATCCATCAATGCTACAGGCGACAAAATAGGTAAGTGTTCGCATTCTTCAGCCCTTTGATGACCAGTCAATGAATATTCGGATGATCTCCTGGCATGAAGACTTTTCAGATGGTTCTCCACGCCAGGAGATTAGGTGGCTCCACCAATGTGGCTAACAAACGGGAACAACTAGGGAAGATTCAATCTTCCCCAGTTCAACGTTAATCGCCTACCGATTAGGCTGAGGTGTCAAGCGCAGATAGGGCTTGATTTCATTGACACCCTTGGGGAAACGAACGCGGGCTTCCTCAGTCGAAATCGCTGGGGAAACCACAACATCCTCACCGGCTTGCCAGTCCACAGGCGTGGCCACGCTGAAGTTGTCGGTCAACTGCAACGAATCCAAAACCCGCAGAATTTCGCCGAAATTCCGGCCAGTTGTGGGCGGGTAAGTCACTGTGAGCCGCAGCTTCTTACTGGGGTCAATAATGAACACCGTCCGCACAGTGACCTTGGCGTTAGCGTTCGGGTGAATCATGCCGTACAGGTCTGATACGGACTTGTCGGCATCCGCGATGATCGGATAGTTCACCACGGTTTGCTGGGTTTCGTTGAGATCGGCAATCCAGCCCTGGTAGGACTCGACACCATCAACGCTGAGGGCGATAACCTTGGCACCCCGCTGGGCAAAT
>CAZFWL010000023.1:1159-13489 GCA_964522775.1 uncultured Halomicronema sp. | reverse complement strand
AAAATCGCTCGCTAACTGTGAGGTAAACGGCGCCTCAATGATCGGAGCCTCTACTCCCAAAGCGATCAAGGTGTTGCCAGCGGCCAGCCAGGGATCAAGCCAATTACGATCCCAAGCTTGATAAGAACTCACCATGCCGGGGTAAATGCGGATCATCGTTTGCGGTGCGTCAGCGGAGGACTGCGCTAACAATTCGTCCACCGGACGGCGCCAGCGTTGTACCGGAGTGCCTTGCGCTTCCATATAGGCATACCAGCCCAGATAGCCCTCAGGCGCACGATTATAGGTCGAGCCACTGGTCCTTTGTCCGGTAGCGGGTGCCAGCAACACTAATCCGATAAACATCAGGACTAGAACAGCGATGGCCAGCTGCACATAGCGATTTTTGAGGAGAGGAACGGTGTTCATCGCTGGGCAACCTCCTCATAGGCTTGGCGACAGCGTTGCACGTTGTCCGCCGCGAGGGGCTCGCCCCCAAACAGCGATCGCTCATGGGTACGAATCAGGACCTGCATGGGGCGCGGCTGTTTCAACGTTTGGATGGCATGCAAATACTCGCCATCGGTGCGACTGGGTTGATGCGGAATCCACTCGCGATCGTGCAGCAGTTGCAGCGCGGCCATGTATAACGCTCGACAGGCCTCTTGCCAGTTACCTTCCCGTTCAAACTGGTGGGCGCGACGTAGCCAGGTTGACAGGGTGTGTTGTTCTGGTGGGGCAATATAATCCACTCTGGGCTGGGTCTCGCGGTCTGAACGCCCGTTGAGATAGCGATCAAGCAGCTGAATAAGCAACCACGCCAACCAAAAAACGACCCCAATCACCAGCAGCCAGAAAAACAGCGGTCCCAGCCAGGCTGGAAACTCAAAAGTTGGTGGGGGTGCTGAATCTTGCGGTTCCCATTGCGACAGCCGTAACTGAATCCATTCCGAAAGATTTTTACCCGCCTGCCGCACTTCCCATGGCAAGCTACTTTGCTGGATGGATGACGCCTCTGCCATCGTTCACCTGCCAAACAACGCCTTACCCAATTTACTCAACGATTTGAGCGATCGCGAGCCTCGTCCTGCGACATTGCCCACTTAGTTACGAAGCGTAATGTCGGCGTAAGGACGAGGTTGGCAACATGCCCCTACTGCTCTTCATCTCTGTTGCCCTCCTATCTGCCCCGTGGCTACCCAGTTGCCCTCACAGTTAACGTTCGGACATCCCGCCGCTCGTCCTACAGCAATGTGAATTAGTCTATAAACAGCTTTCAGAGCGATCGTTCCTAAGCCGATGGACCTTCGCATGAGGGCTCTCGCGTCGAGATCAGGCGCCAGCTGTGGCATGAGGATAGTAGCGTGTATCCACAAGGTTCGAAGAATTACCAAATCAACTTTTCGGGTGTGGGGTGTTGGCTCACCGTGATTGCGGTGGCATGGCTACTAGGGGCGATCGGCTTGGGCTGGATTGTAAAATCGATCGCTTTTATTTTCGTGTTGATTTTAGTGACTCCGGTGTTGGCCTTCTTTGGGTTCCGCTGGTGGCTCAAGCGCAACTTGATTGAGGACAATTGTCCAGTTTGTGACACCCGACTTGCTGGTCTGAAAAAGGCTCAGACGGTTTGTCCCAATTGTCGGACACAGCTACAAGTGACTGCGACTGGTTTTGAGCGCTTTACTCCGGAAGGCACAGTCGAAGTCAACGCGGTGGATGTGACTGAGGGCGGCGCTCCAGGCGATGCGGTAGACGTCACTGTTGAAGTACTTCCCCCGGTGGATGAGGATTAGGTCGCCATTCCGATCGCCAGCAGCAATTATTGGCCGTTCTCGCAAAGTTTAACTTCTCGCCTAAAACAAGATTTCTAGAGCACAGCAGCACAGTGATTATGACTACGCTGCATTTGAAATCTGTGGTGGCAGCTCGGTCCTGTCTGGGAACTCAAAGACAACCGCAAACGAATTCATTTATTTATCGATTTTTTTAGCGACCATCTCTAGGCGCTAGGCGCTGCTGAATTGAACTTGAGGCTGACGTAACTGTCAGCAGCCGTCACATCAATACAATCTGCGAAAGTAGTGCAGATAATTCTTATCCGTTGCCCGATCTCGCTACCCTCGCTAGCCTAAACACGTAGATTGTCCGCTCCAAGCCTCAAATATCAACCTTCGTCCCCATCATGATCGATTTACGTAGCGACACAGTGACTCAGCCCACACCGGCAATGCGACAGGCCATCGCCCAAGCCCCGGTCGGTGATGACGTTTTGGGTGATGACCCCACAGTTAACGAGCTCGAAGAAACTGTCGCTGCTCTATTGGGTAAAGAAGCCGCGGTTTACATGCCTTCGGGCACCATGACCAATCAGGTCGCACTGCGGACTCATACTGAACCGGGCGACGAAATTATTTTGGAAAGTCAGGCGCACATTTATTTTTATGAGGCGGGTGGCCCGGCAGCTTTATCAGGCGTGATGTGTAAGTTGATTGCTGGCGATCGCGGCATTTTTTCGGCGGCTGACTTGCAAGCGGCATTGCGTCCCTGGAATGAGCATTACCCTCGGACCAAGCTCGTCTGCCTCGAAAACACCCACAATCGTGGCGGTGGTAGCATCTTTCCCCTAGCCGAAATTCAAGCGATTGCCCAAGTCTGTCGGGATAATGACTTACGCCTACACCTTGACGGGGCGCGGTTTTGGAATGCTTGCGTCGCTACTGGCATTTCCGAGGCGGTTTATGCAGCTCCCTTCGATACCGTCAGTGTTTGCTTTTCCAAAGGACTAGGTGCCCCCGTCGGTTCAGCCCTCGTCGGTCCAAAAGACACGATGCAGCGGGCAAGACGATTTCGCAAAATGTTTGGCGGCGGGATGCGACAAGCAGGCGTCATTGCAGCAGGGGCGTTGTATGCCCTCAAGCATCACCGCGATCGCCTTGCCGACGACCATGCCCATGCTCAACGTCTGGCTCAAGGCTTACAAGCCATCGACGGCATTGAAGTCAATCTCAACGCAGTCCAAACCAATTTGGTGTACTTCCACACCGAACCTGATTTACCCGCTGAAACCTTAGCAGCTCAGCTTGCCGAAGTTGGCATCGGCGTCTTGCCGACCGCCGCCCACACATTACGCGCTGTCACTAATTTGATGGTTAACCAAGGCGACATTGACACTGCGCTAGATCGTGTTGCCACGGTTATGAAGCGACTGCGATCGCAGGCTAATCCCTCCAGGACTCTTGGCACGCCTGCAGTCCCTCAATATTAAGCAGTGATTAGTTGGATCTATCGTGCTGAGTTTTATCCCGCTCGCGGCTAGTCGGTGCCCCTCTCCAACTCAGACATATCAATGCCGTAGCCCAAGTAGCCGAGCGGCTACAAATTGCCGTAGCCCTTGATGATTGCTTTGTGTGTAAGCAAAGTTTCGAGGGTAATACGTCCACTCTTAAGCCCTCGTTGTGGTGACATCCCCAGTGCGATCTCGCTGGCATGAGCGGCATTACGCTGAAATTGCGACGATGAATTGACGTAAATAGACGCACTGCGTACTTGGCTGGCAAACTGCATGCTTTCTTGATAAGAGTTCGTCACAATACAATCAGCATGACTGCTGCTATAGCGATTGATGATGGAGATCGCGGTTGATAGATTGGGTACGCGAACCGTTAATACTGTGCGATTGAGTTGGGACTCTCGCCAAAGCTCGGTCTCCACAGCGTCAGCATCAGATGACAGGTGCGGCAAAGTAGCTGTCTTGACGGAAAGGTGGCTCTCTTGCAACAAGTGTTCTAGCTCACGTTCGGCCACGGCCGATACCTTTTCGTCTACAAGGACTTTTTCAATACCATTCACCGGCTCTGGGTTACCTCGATGGCTCGCAATAATCATCTTGGCCACCATCTCAACAGGTGCAGTGTGCGCCCAGTATAAATAGCAATTACCAATTGCCGTACTCAGACTTGGTGAGTTGGCCTCACGAATGACTTGTTGCACTAGACTGGCTCGCCCATAAGGAATCACCAAGTCCAGTTCACTAGTTTGCATTAACCACCGCCGAGCAGCTTCGCCTTCACTGGCCGACAATGAGACCACAAGCTGATCGGGTAAATCTACTTGAGCTAGCACGGACTGAAAAACGTCCGCAATAACCTGATTCGTTTGACTCGCCTCATGTCCCCCCCTCAAAATCAGGCCGTTGCCTGCCCGGAGGCTAAGGGCTGCCGCGATCAAAGCTAATTCAGGGAAGGCTTCGTATACAAAAGCAATGACGCCGAGTGGTTCTCGCAGCCAGTAAGCATGATTGGTAGGCGCGATCGCAGGTTGTCGTCGATGGGTCGAACTGGTTACCGCATCAAGCTGGGCAAGGCGCTCTAAAATCGCAATTGCCGTGTTCAGCCGCTCCGGCGTGAGTTTGAGCCATTCGATGACTAGTTCCGGCACGGCCATCTCTAAACTGGCCTCGAGGTCTAGCGTGTTGGCTTCGAGGATGTCATTTGTAGCTTCTCGAAAGGCTTGGGCAGCTGTTTGTAACGCTGCGGTAATTGGCCTCACTTCTAGAGCCTCAGCAGCCTGGCCGACCTGCCTTATGAGCGCCGATAGCTCGGCCAAAGACTGAACAGAAGTCATTGCATCATTCCAGGAATCAAAAGGAGCAGGCCTAGCGCCGACAAGAAAGCCAAAATACGACTAAGAATAATAAAGCAACCGCTGCAACAGTAAGCAACCGCAAAAACATTCCTAAGCTGCTAGGAGGTTGCAAAATCGCCAACAACAGTACAAACATACCGACACCAAACAGCATGGTGGCCAGCGGCAAATAATGGTTGCTGAGAGCAGAATGATCTAAACGCCACTGACTTCCCGTCCAATACCAAACACGCTTGTACGGGTAATGTGTTGAGAGCTGCTCTAATAAGTAGCCATCATCTTGGATGACAAAGATTTGCTGACACCGATGACATCCAAAAGCCTCAGTCAGCGTAATGGGTTTGAGAACACCGTTACGTCGACAAGGGCAGGGATACTCTACCTGTGAATTAATCTTAAGAGCTTTTTTTGTGCGCACAGTAGGTAGCAAGCAGAAACAGCCGACTGAGCAAAACGACTCTGAATAATTAGTCCCTCACACCATAACCAACCGCATTTGAGAAGGCAAGAAAAGTCTTGTAGCAGCCAACCATAGCTGACAACTTATTGAGAAACAACGAAAAATACGATTATCCACCCGGTACATCTACAGGTAATTAAGAGAACCAGATTAACCAGTAACTTTGGTCGATTGACGTTGATGAAGAGAAAGCGGACAGCCTGGAGACACGCAAACGTCTTCTCCAGGAGTTACACAAAGAGCGATCGCTATCTTTCAAGGTCCCTGAAACCGGAAAGCTCAACCAGCAGGATCGAACGGAACTTCAAGAGCCGGACCATCATCACCTTGATCTCCAGGCAAGTCACCTGGAACATCGTCAGGCAATTCGCCCGGCAAATCATCATTAGGACCAGCTGGAAACTCATCAGGTCCGCCAGGAAATTCGCCCGGTTGCCCAGGAAATTCTGCGGGCGGACCACCACCAGGAATTTCTGCAGGTGCACCACCGCCGGGGATTTCCGCGGGTACGCCACCGCCAGGGATTTCTACGGGTGGTCTTTGATTGGGTGTTGTAATCGGCAGTGTCTGCACAGGAGCACTGATACTAGGCGTATTGGGTCGAACTCCACTAGCTGGCTGCTGGCCTAAGCCAGTTGGAATTACCAATCCAGGCACTGAAGCTTGGGGTACCTCCAAAATTGGCACAGTGTTGGTAAACCAGGTCGACATAAGTGACTGACCACTAGGACTCTGACTAGCGAGTGAAGTATTCACTCGGTTTAATTCACTCAGTGGAGTTGCCGTTGAGTCACTAGCAACTGAGCGAGACTCAGCACCCTCGGCTGGTAATAGCCAACTCATTGCGGTGCCCAACTGAGCATCCAAGCCGACCACACTAGGATTCAACAAATAATTGCCGTTGAATTCAGCCTGGGATTGAATACCTTCCCAAGTTTCTTGCCGTACGGGATCAGTCGGCATGCCCGTGCCTTCAAAATCAGGATTATCGAGTTCTAATCCTTCCACGAGCGGACTAGTTTCATAAAAGAGCTGGAGATTGAACTCCATTACTTGGATGTTGCCATTTTCCACCACAGCCAAATCGCCGGCTGAAAGAAGAGCAACATCACCTTCAGCGGCGGTAACCTCGACAGGCCCTTTTGGACTGTTAGTAAGCACCATAACTACGGTCCTACCGGGGCAGCTGTACTCATCAGTCAAGGGGGCTGATGTATTGCAATCTTGACGAGGAATGTGGCGAACAACGAGTGCTGTGCCTTGAATCCCAGTCACGGCACTCGGCGTGCGAATATTGCTCGGTCCGCGCCCTGGGGGAATCAAAAAGAGGGCTGTTCCGTTGGAAAGGCGGAAATCTCGTGTATTAGGTACAAACCAGAAGGTAGCACGCTCGCCCACCCTGGCAAGGGATCCATCGTTAAATCGAAGTTCGGCTCGGGCGCCTAAAGCCGTGCGCAAGGCATCACCGACTGATAGCCAGTCATTCAACTGCGCAGGTCGCGCGGTTTGCCCTTCTGGAATGAACTCGACCTGATTGTAGAGCGACTCAACATCAGCGCGAGTGAGAGGAACTTGTGCCTCCGCAGGGGATGCCCCACACAAACCAAATAAGCCAAGCAATAAACTTGACCATCCAACCACCTGAAATGACGGTATACGGAAAAAGCGACTCATAATCACAAGCTCTAGACAATCGACTGAATCTAAGACTCTCGTAAAACCAGATTCAACTCTTAACCAAGGCCTAGCTAAAACTAAAACAGAAGGTTCTAATCAAGCCAAAGGCTGCAGACGCGCAAGAGACAAAGGCAAACTGTACTGAAACATAGCTACATCACCTTACCAAAACTTTACTAATTGTCATCTGAATTCAGCGGCAAAAAAGCTCAATTGTGTGTAAGCGCCTCAGTGATTCCAACTATAACCTACTCACGCTTGCTCGTTTATTCACATGTGTCCAAGAGATCTTCGTGAAAACTTCATAGTGAATTCAGGGAAATCTCGCGCAACCGCGCTTCTCTTTGCCTTGAAAATTCACCTTTCGATGGCACTTCATCTCAGCTTGATAAAATTAGCGGGAGGACGTGACTTTTACAAAGAAAACAAAAGTTTTGCAACAAACTGGTCCGTCCAGTCCGTTGTCGGAGCCGCCTTATTTGACAGTACTAACCAGTCAGCTTGACGAAACAACACTGGCTTATTCTGAGACTGCTGGGTTGAATAATTCTTGGTAGTTGCCAAGACATGTGTTTCACAAGCAGTTTTAGACCTAGACAGCTAAGTCTTAAATAATCTCTCAAAAGCAAGGTTGGTAGAGCAGGAGCAAGGTTGGTAGAGCAGGAGCAACTTTAGTCTGGCTTGCGCTCCAACCGCTACAAACCTTGAGCTCAAAGATTACCCTCCGTGGATGATGGCTCGATTAGGGGGGCAGGAGCATTAGTTTCTGATGGAACTTCAGGAGGAAGGCTCTCAGACGGTGGCGCAATCACACCCGCAGGAATATTGAGGCTTTCAGGGTTAGATTCGCTGGGTGCTGGCAGGGAATCATCTTCAGCAGACGGCTCAGTAGGAGCGGGGGTAAGTTCTTGCTCGACGTCGAAATCGTTATGCGTTGTTCCTCCGCTGGTGTTGGGATCAGCAATCGCTGGCTCTGGCAAATTCGTCGAATCTGAGGTCGTGCTGTCGTCAGTTTCTACTGGTGCCGGATTGCTCTCAGCGGTGGGCGCCGGATTGGGTGAAGTAGCTGGAAATAGCCAGCCACTTTCGCCAGTCGCATCGCCGTTAGGCGACAAAAATCTAGGATCAAGCCAATAGCCACCTGTGAGATCTGCCGACTCGGCTCCGACTTCGCTTGATGTGGTTGAGTCTATGCCCTCAGTCTCCTCTGACCAAATTTCATCTGGAGAAAACAGGCCCTGGGCTAAGGAGCTCGTCTGATAGAACAGCTCACGGTTGAATTCAAACAGGTAAAGATTATCCCCATCAATAATCGCCATCTGCCCAGCCATCAGCTCAACTTGACGCTCGCCGCGTAAGCTCACCTGAACGCCGCCACGCTCAGGATCAGAGAGCACCATCACAGCTGTACGTCCTGCCTGATTTTGCAAGAAGTCTTCATTACCAGAACCGGGAGCAGCTTGGGCAGACGCGTCAGATAACTGAACATGTCGAACCACGACAGTAGTAGCACCTTGGGCTTGGGCAATCGCACTAGGGGTCTCAATCTGGGTGGTGCCACCTTCGGCAGCTAGCTGCAAGAGACCGGTCCCCTGAACGAGCCAAAGATTACGGGTGGCCGGAACAACCCAAAAAGTAGTTGACTCTCCTAAGCGAACAAGTGAGCCATCATTAAGCTGTAAGTCTGCTTGAGACGCTAAGTTTGTACGAATGGCATCACCTCGCCCCAAGCGATCTTGATCGCGAGCGGGCCGCACTATCCCGCCATTTAGCAACACCTCAACGCGATTGCGAACAGCTTGGACATTGCCATGGGTGAATGGAGTCTCGGCTCGGGCAGCAATCGGACTAGCCAAGATCGACAAGACGCCAATTAGACTTGTCAGTCTAGGCCATTGAAGGAGATAGTGGCTCATGGGCATCTACACTTAAATCTCTACCATCTTAATCTCATCAGTTCTACTCCCCGTCAAACTCACTCAGTCAAACGGTTATCGGGGTCGAGTGAGGCGTAATGTGTGTTTCCATTAATTTGCTTATATCCCGTAATGTGTCTTCTTTGTGGCAGCTTTCACCAGGGTTGCGGTCATTTACCCAGTGACGTAACTCGACAGTTGTAAGCGGCATGGAGAAATCCCCGAAATAAGCCACAGGGCGACGCTTTTAATCCAACCGTTCAATCGATTTTATTTGTCTTGTGAAGCCATTACTGGTCAGTTATTTATGTTGCTTGTTTAAGACAAAGCAGTTCTACGGACTGCTATTGCTCTTGGGAATGCCGATCGCTCCTGTGCAGGCGCAATCTCTTGGGGCATCGGTTACGCCACCTCCAGACCAAGCCTTAATCACGAACCGCTCCATTACAGCAGTCGGGCAATCTCAGAAAGAACTTGGTATGCCTAGTCAGAGCACGCCAAGCTCCAATACAGAACCAACATTGCAGCAGTTAGAGGTCAGGCTGGACGGACGTTTCACTACCCGAAATAACCTCAGAATAAGGGAGCAGCCAGGCTTCACCTCAACTGCTTTGCCATCAGCGCCCTTTGATTTGACAGCGAATTCAATAGTCACCCCTGAAAGTCAGGCGATCGCACAAAATGCAGCTGATAGTGCAAGCCGGCCGGGCAAATCTCCGACAGATAAAAAAACGCCTAAAAGTGCGGCACCGTTGTTGAGCGAGTTTTTGGCAGTACCTGAGGCAGCTCCAGTACGTTCGCCACTGGCGGTCATGCAAGATCGTCCAGCGGAAACAGCTAAGCCTGCGCCCATGAACGACTCGGCGGCCAATGAACTGCCGCGAGATCCAGAATTAGGAGTGATACAGATTGGACAGATTAGCCGCGATGATGAACTTGGCGTCATTCAATTGCGGAGCCCACTGCAAGATCCTGAGCTTGGTATTTTGGAGCTGCGTCAAATTGCGCCTCCGCGCCCCCGTAGCCCGATCGCCTATTTCTCTTCATTCATCGCCGCTTCGAGCAGTGACAACATCTTTTTAGTGGAAGATCCAGTGCAAGGACGCTTTGGGGATAACTTTATTCGTCCTGGCATTAGTATTTTGGCTTTTCCCGCTCTCGGCCCTGACACCGGGTTGCTGTTATCGGCACGTACAACCCTTCTACGTTATGAAGAACAAGCTGACTCGAGCTACGACGAATTGCGGTTTCAGGTTGGTGTGCGTCAGCGATTGTCACGAAACGCTTATGCCCGTCTGAGCTTGAGCCATCAATTACTCTATGAGGCAGGGTTTACCGAGCAATTCTTTACCAATACAGGCATCGAGTGGACATTGGGTCGCCGCGATCGCCTGACCCCGCAACTGACCTTAGATAGCTATTATCAAGGGCAACTCTTTTTTAGCGACCCAGAACGCTTCAGTAATATTCTCAATTCGGTGGGTGCTTCCCTCAACTATCAGATCAATCCCCAATGGGATACCGGCCTTGGGTATCGCCTCACGATTTCCGACTTTACTCAACAGTCTCGCCACGAGACCTATCAGCGGCTGACGGGGCAGTTGCGATATGCCATCACTCCGGCAGTGCGGATGTCGCTGTTCGGTGGACTCAGCTATGGCCGCTCTTCCGAAAGTCGCATTACCTTTGACGATACTTTCTTTGGTCTGAGCATTAATGCGACGGTACCAATTTTCTAATTTCAGCAGCGCCTATTGGGGTTCTGTTTAGTCGTCGAGCCGGTACTTAACGATGAGTAGCGCTCAGGCAGCATAACCGTTTCAAAAGCGGAAAGCGAAAATTTGCTATCGCGTATTTAAAGCAGGTTTTCTTACAAGTCACGCAAATTGATGCTGCGATCTCAGCAACGGTGGTACAACAGGAGGCATATTGCCTGCCTTGGTCGATTTATGAGTAACTCATCCCGACGACCTACCAATTCTGCCTCTGTTGATACCGCATCCCAAGGTTCTGCGGAGGGCGGTGCGTCAGCGCCGCGATCGCGCGCACCGTCGTCCCAAAATCCGGCCACTCCGCCTCTGGCAATTGCGCCAATCATCCCAACATTAGGGCGGCGCTTTCTGGCTTGGAGCTTAGAGGTAGCTGTGTTAGCGGGTAGTGTAGTGGGCCCCTTTTATTTAGGGCAGGTTGTCAACCAGCGGGCTCAGCAACAATTGTCCGCCGCGCCCCCAAGCGCATTAGCAGCGCCGCTTCAGGTCGTACAGCAGCAAGGTGCCAAAGCGTTAGGGTTATCGCCGCGATCTCTGCCCACTGCCGTTCCTCCCCTCACAAATCTGCTCTGGTCGGCGGCCCTAGGCCTGCCCCTACTCATCGCAGGCGGACACATTTATATGGTGGGAAGATCGGGCAGTAGTTGGCCGAAGCGCTGGCTCGGTCTTCAGGTGTTGACACTAAAAGGACAAACTCCCGGCATTGGTCGTGCTTTCATTCGTGAAGCGGTGGGCAAATGGGGCAGTCCCCTCGCGATCGCCTACGGTGTCTGGCACCTTAGTGGCGCATTCCCCGTTATCGGTGTGTTGGTTGGACTCAGCGGTATTGCCCTACTTGGCGAGAGCCTCACCGGTCTGGGAAATCGACCGCGGCGTGCTTGGCACGACTGGCTCGCTGGCACCTGTGTCATTGATGAAAAAACCGGCGCGATGATCCATCTCTCCACTCTGTGGAAAGCCGAAGCTAAAGTCCCGTTAGGACTGGGACGGGCCTCAGACTGGTTGCAGACGGTCGGGCCGACATCGGTCATCATCAACCCTGATGGAGCGAAGTGGCGCGGCCAAGATTTAACCCTTCCTAAACTTGGTATGGGGCTCGGGTTACTGCTGACGCTGGGGGGCCTCGCTGGCATCAGTGGTTACTTCTTGCTCGGTCGCCCCGCTGTTTCAACCATGCCATCAGCAGAAGAAATGCTGTATGTCGATTTGGTGGCCACGCTGACAAATCCTGAGCTGGATGCTGAAGCCCGACGAGCCGCGGTTTTAGCCCTGGGTAATCTGCCCGACGATCGCGTGACACCTCTACTCGTTGATCTGATTGCCCAAACAAACGACCCGCTGTGGCTGGATGCATTGCAGCAAGCCCTTGTCGCCAGAGGTCCGGCAGCCTTTCCAGCCTTGCGGCGGCTTAATCAAGGGCTGTCCGCTGACCTAGCCATGCAAAGCGACCCAACGATGCGGCGCATCATCATCACCCGTCTACAAACAGTCAACCGGATCATCGCCAAATTACTGCTGCTAGAAACGGGAGAGCATCCTGAACCGCTCGACTTTAGTCGCATGAATTTAGGATTTGTCACGGAAAGTGATGGCAGCTTTCAGCTAGTACTCAAAAATCAAGCCTTGGCCCATACACAATGGCAAGGGGCCATACTGTCAGGAGCTCAGTTTCAAGGGACAAAGTTTTACAGTCTTGGTCCTGACGGCCATCCTGATACGTACGACGATCGCACGACTGATTTAAGCGGTGCCGATCTCAGCCATGCCAACTTGGCCGGGGCTGACTTAACCTTGGGGCGACTCGTTAGCAGTGGCCTCGTGCGAGTCAATTTCAACCAGGCTAATCTCACGCGAGCTGATCTCAGCAGAGCGAATTTGGAACATG
>CAZFWL010000023.1:0-1149 GCA_964522775.1 uncultured Halomicronema sp. | reverse complement strand
AGCCTCATTCAAACGGTGCTCGCTCAAGCTATCCTCACGGAAGCCCGGCTATCCAAAGCTGATTTAACGGAAGCACAACTGATGGAAGCAGATTTGGCCGGAGCGCGACTGGCTGAGGTTCAGGCTGCTGGGGCACAAATGACCGGTGCGAATCTCCAGGGAGTGACCGCGATCGCCGCTCAACTTAACAGTGCGGAGCTGAGCGAAACCATCCTCGCCAATGCCGATTTCACTGGAGCGGCCTTACAAGATGCCAATCTGCAAACCGCCGACCTGACAGGTACGAGTCTTCGTGATGCCGATTTACGAGGGGCTTGGCTTCAGGGAGCCATCATCAATCAGACAGATTTTGCCGGCGCCATTTTGACGACCCCAAATTCGGCTCCCGCTACAGGCGATGGATTTGTCGCCGCGGCTCCCGAGCTCCCCTCCGGCAATCAATACGTCGGGGTAGACTTTAGCCAGGGGCTAAATCTATCACCAGAACAACTTGCCTTCATCTGTTCCCAAGGTGGTATTCATGCTGCCTGTGGCTCATTGACTTCTCCTTAACCTTCCATGCAGCGCACCCGTCTCTCGACCCTGGTCTCATCTGCTTCTAACCAATTTGGTCGTTGGGTATTTAATCCCTGGCGACGGTTATCACTGATCATTATTGGCCTACTGTTTGGGAATTTCTTTGGCATTGCAATTTCCTCGATCGCAGGCCAAGCAGCTGAACTTGATGTCGTGGTCTCCGCTGTCTTGCTCGGCATCGTGGAACTGGTGAGCTGGCTCGTCTATCGCCGCCCACCGCAAAAAACAGCTCAGCGCATCAGCCTCCCTTTGGAAGTGATGAACGCCCTTAAAATTGGCCTTACCTACAGCCTCTTTGTCGAGGCGTTTAAACTTGGCAGCTAAGTTCTCCAATTGCCGCTGCCCAGCGAGAATGTGCTCGGGGACAGGCATGGTTATGAGTGCAAGGCCCCTACAAATACTCTCGACCATGGGCATAGACGATATCTGTGAGGAACGGCTCGAATATTGAGAATCTTTTGAGGTGGTTATTCTAGGTGTCCCGACTCTTAATAGATGGATTGCATGCAGCAGGCATTCCACGAAAAATCATGTCCTCACTGATCATGACAGGGCAAACGCATACTCCAGAAG
>CAZFWL010000022.1:0-13530 GCA_964522775.1 uncultured Halomicronema sp. | reverse complement strand
TGATGGACCGAGGTGGGAAGAGCAATTTGAGAAGGTGGTGACACCGAAAATTTCATGCTTGTCTGTAGCCCTCTGCCGTAGGGTAACTGCTTTGGGGTGAGCGATCGCCTGCTGACCATTTTCCGGAGGGCAGCGGGATGGGAAGAAATTCTTATAGAACAGCCGCGACTGCATGACCAATGATTACGATGCAGTGGGCAATCGCAGCGCTTATTTAAGGAACACTGTCATGAATGATCGACCCGCCTTATCTCGTTCTGGCCGTATGTTGTTGACCACCTTAGAAAGCGTGCCCGGTCACAAGACGATCAAGCATTTGGGCTTGGTACAGGGCAGCACTGTACGCGCTAAGAATGTCGGTCGTGATATTGCCGCGGGTTTGAAGAATATTGTCGGGGGTGAACTCAAAGGCTACACCGAGTTGCTGCAAGAAGCTCGACAAGAGGCGACTCAGCGCATGATGCAAGAAGCCAGCAAAATGGGAGCCAATGCGGTTGTGAACATCCGATTTGCCACTTCATCACTTACGCAGGGTGCTGCAGAACTCTTCGTCTACGGCACCGCCGTACAGATCGACTAAAGCAATGGATATTATCGGTGTTTTTCTAATCCTGTTAGCGATCGGATTTTTTGCGGGGTCTCACATCGAAAAAAAGCATTTGCAAGATTTACACGATCGCGAGTACCGCACCCGCCAAATCAAAATCGTCAACATTGGTGCTAAAACTCGACTGAAAGAAGTTGATCGCTCCAAGCTCTTTGTCGGCAGTGTGGTGATTTCTTCTGACTATTTCAAAACCTTTGTGGCCGGGTGGATGAATTTCTTTGGCGGTCGGATCAGTGTTTTTGAGTCGTTGGTCGAACGAGGCCGCCGCGAAGCTATCTTGCGCATGAAAGAGGATGCAATGCAATGGGGCGCCCGTCAGGTCGTCAATGTCCGCTTAGAAACAGCGGAATTGGGCGGCAATAACGGTAACGGTGTTGTTTCGATTGAGATTATCGCTTACGGTACTGGCGTTCAGTAAATCAACCTGGCTCGGCCTGTAGCGATGGCCAGAGAAGAGCGTTGAAGCGATAGCGTTGACATGTCTTGTGCATTCGTAATGTACTCAGCCGTGATAGCTTGCAAGCGCAGGCAACCAGCACAGTAGCAGGCTAAGAACTCCCTCTTGCCAGGAGCAAAATCGGTCTTGCTCCTAGCTCTGAGTTGCGATGCCATAGGGCTACTGAAACAAGGCCTGCCAAGTGGCGGGGCCAACAACTCCATCGGCTGCTAGCTGGGCACTGGTTTGGAATTCCATCACTGCGGCTTCGGTGCCGGGGCCGAAAATTCCATCGATGGCTCCGTCGTAAAACCCTCGCACCTGCAAATTTTCCTGGACTCGGGCAACCGCTGGGCCCACCATGCCTTGTCGCAAAATGGGCAAAGCAATCGGTGCATTGTCTTCTTCTTCAGGCGGGGTGTTGTCATCGGCGGGCGGCGTTTCCGGTACGGCAGGTGGCGTAAATTCTGTGGATGGATTCGGTAATAATTTTTCCCACGTTGCGGGACCCACAATACCGTCATCGACAAGTCCGACATCTGTTTGAAAAGCCTTGACGGCGGCCTCGGTGGTGAGCTGGTAGCGGCCATCGACCGGATCTTCGAAATAGCCCAACAAGGTCAGCATGCCCTGCAGTTCAGACACTGTATTGCCGCTGCTGCCGAGCCGTAGCGTTGGTCGGCTGCCGGTTTGGGCTACTTCTACTGTTGCTGGCTCGATCGCGAGTGTTGTAGTCGGTACCATTACTACAGTCGTCGCCGCCAAACCTAGCAATAATCCCGAACTAACTACACGAGAGCGAAGACGGTTGCGATTCATAGATTTGATGAGAGAAGTAAACACAGGGGACAGAGTCAGCAACATATCAATATGTGGATGGAACCGTTTTGTGAGCCACCACCGACTGTTAGGGAAATGACTATACCGCAAATTTTCCATAGGGTACCGTAGAGTGCTAGACGGTCAACGAATTCCTATGGTTTCTTTTCGTAATAGCCAGTTTCAGGCAATTTTGGTCGGGATGATGATTGCTGATGCGGTTAGTCAAGGGCAGTTGCCTTGGCATACCTGCACACAGGCCACGACGGCAGCCCTAGAAGATGCCTCGGCAGGGAGGATGGCTAATGACGACTGGTGCCACGCGATCGCTGCAGCCCTTGATCCATCGTCAAGTCATCAAGTTTCCTTAACGGCGGCTCCATTACAGTCGTGCGATTGGACAGAGGAATTCACTTCTGATCTTTCTACAACTAACGCTCTCTTAGCCCATTTGCCTCAGGTGTTGAGCCATCTGGATCGATACCCACCGCAGTTGGCTACGCAGCAATATCCTGCAACGACTGATCCAGTTGCCATCACGGTCATTTTTTACGCTTGCTTGCAAGCAAGCTTTCGCCAGGATACCGCTACGCTGTCTGCTTGGAGACAACAATTGCAGTTGGAGAGTACTACCGCTCAACAGTCGAGCCACGTAGAGCTATCTGTCGCCATTGAAGCGCTGCTCGCCGCTCACGGCGATTATCAATTAGCGGTGGGGCAATGTTTACAGTTATCGGCGACGGCACCAGGCAGTGTTATTTTGACGGCAATTCTTAGCGCCAGTTGGGGAGATTTGCCCAGTGTGCCCATGCGTTATCGCCACTGGCTGCAGCAACCGCCCCCAGCCCTACAGGAATGGCTCCAGCGGCGCTGGCATATTGCCACCAGTGACTGCCTGATGCGGTGGGCCGAAACCCTTTGGCAGCAGTGGTCTGGTCAACACCCAACGGCTTTAGTGCGATCGCCTCTAGTGCCGATTCAACCTCTCAGCCCTTCAGCCAAACTTCCTACCCTGTAACCAAACTTTATGGCGTTTATAATGTCGAAATAGCTGCTTACAAAGCGATAGAGCGGCTAAAGTTTGCCCTCTTGGGCAAATGCTACGGCGTAGACTGATTAGCGACTTAGTAAACTACATAGATTGCTGCTGATTCATCATCCAAGTCAGGCTCATCCTGACCTCCATATAGCTTAATAGCTACCGACCTTGGGGTTGTTTCCTACCGCTACGAAACTGTTTGACTGGTGTGCATGATATTCAAGCTGAGGCCTAAATTATCAATGGTTAATAAGATGTGTCAGCAATTCTGTTTGTCCGTCACTTTGCGCGGATAGGTCACCCTGGATTGAGATGACCATGAATAGAGTTTGGCGATGGATTCAGCAAAAACCTCTCAAGATACTCGCTCAGGCACGTCCCCAAAAGGATGAGTCCGCTGGTGATTGGCTTGACGATCGCTCGCCCACTGCCAATCAGCTCTATTCAGCGAACTCATCGACTCGGCTCTGGCCACGGCGACGGGTCGAAGGATTGGTCATTCCTAGTCTCCCTCCCCCACCCTGTGCGCCGCGATCGCGCCCCTGCGATCGTCAAAAGTCTCATCGTGTGCGACCGGCGATCGCCATTACCGTCTCCGTGTTGGTGTTGACTGCTGCCATGGGACAGCGCTACTACCGTCAACCCGAGCTGCAAGTGGGCACTGTGTCGCCGAAAACTGTGATTGCACCCGATAGTGCATCGGTGGTAGACGAAGAAACGACAGAGGCGCAAAGAACGGCCGCCCGTAACGGTGCTGTGCCGGTATTGGTGCCTAATTTAGAAGCGAATAAAAGTATCGAAAACTCGCTGGACAATTTGCTCAAGCAAGCGGAAATCTTGCGGGAGCAGGCGGGTGAGTTTCCCCTGATTGATGGGCGTCAACTGCCGACCGCAACGCAAACCTACATCCGTGAAGTCCCCACCGCAGAGTGGGAACCCATTTGGTCCGTGGTGATTGCGGTCGCTACTGATTCACAAAATGCCGATGCGTCACCACCGCTGGCGTCGCTGGGCCAGCGGTCTGACTATGCTGCCCTCACCAGCGAGCAACAAAAGGTTGCCCGCGATCTGATTCGTTATCAGCAGTTGGCGGCGGCCTTAGAGCTAGAAGCTTTACAACTCATTTTTGAAAGTTCTCGCACTGATTTTCGGAAAGCCAAAGCCGGGTTTGAGCGCTTAGCTCAAGTGGACCGAGCCATCCCTTTGATGCCAGTTTTACTGCGCCTCTCTGATGCCGAATGGCGCACGGTTCGCCAACAGGTTCAGCGAACGCTCGATTTGATGCTGCTGCAAGGTATTCCAGAAGGAGTGCAGACCGAGCTTTTAGCGATCGCCGTCAGCGAACACCTAAAGGGCCAAATCCCTGCGGAGGCAGAAGAGCTCGGCCAAGAGCTAATCATGACGGTTTTGGGGCCCAATCTAGTTCAAGATGCTGAGAAGACGCGGGCTCAGGCGGAAGCAGCGGCTGAACAAGTGGAACCCGTCACCGTCAGTGTGCAAGCGGGAGATATTATTGTTCGCCAAGGGCAAGAGATTGATCAGCCCACGTTCGTCCTGCTGGATTATTTCGCCCTGAGTCAACGGCGGTTGAATGTGGTGGGACTGTTTGGTTTTGGCATCCTCATGGCGGGTGGAGTCGCGCTTTTTCTGGTGGTGGAGCGCACCCGCCGCCCTGGCCTCCGAGGGCCCGACTATGTTTTAGTGCTCTGCATGATTTTGGGGGTTTCGGGTCTCAGTATCTTGGGGTTTGCGGTCTACAGTTTGCCAGCTCTGGGACTGTTGGCCAGCAGTTTTTATGGCACAGCTCTCGGGTCGACTTTAGTGGGCCTCACAGCGCTACTACTACCGATCGGTACGCGGGTGAGTCCTGTCCCGTTGTTAGCGGGCGCTGCCGGAGGCTTGGTCTGTAGTCTGGTAGCGCCCCGATTGCGATCGCGGGAAGAACTGGCATTGCTGGGTGGAGTGGTCGGCATTATCCAGGGCGCAGTTTATCTCGTGCTCACCTGGATGATCAGTCCCGTTGCGCTAACGACCTGGTATTTGCCACTGACCGGCGCCATCCTGCAAGGCATTTACGGTGTGGTTTCTAGTGTTGTGGCCCTAGGGTTGAGCCCCTACCTTGAACATGTGTTTGACCTGGTAACCCCCATTCGACTGGCCGAATTGTCGAGCCCCAATCGGCCTATGCTGCAACGATTAGCTTCGGAAGCGCCGGGAACGTTTCAGCACACCTTATTTGTCGCGTCACTGGCCGAAGCCGCTGCGCGATCGCTCCGCTGCAACGTCGAGTTGGTACGAGCTGGCACTCTGTACCATGACATTGGCAAAATGCATGACCCACAAGGGTTTATCGAAAACCAAATGGGTGGTCCCAATAAACACGATGAAATTGATGACCCCTGGGTGAGTGCCGACATCATCAAAAAGCACGTCAGCCAAGGGCTGGTAATGGCTCGGCGCTGTCGTTTACCCCGTGCCGTACGGGCTTTTATCCCCGAACACCAGGGCACCATGTTGATCAGCTACTTTCACCATCGGGCTGGGGAATTAGCCAAAGTTGATCCCACTATCACCGTGGAGGAATCTGATTTTCGGTACGATGGCCCGATTCCACAATCGCCCGAAACCGGCATTGTCATGTTGGCCGACTCCTGTGAGGCCGCGCTGCGATCGCTCAAAGATGCCTCGCCTTCTGAAGCCTTGGCCATGGTCAACCGTATTCTCAAGGCCCGCTGGCGCGATGGTCAGCTGGTTGATTCTGGCCTGACTCGTGAACATATGAGCATCATTGCCCAAGTGTTTGTCCAGGTTTGGCAACAGTACAATCACAAACGGATTGCCTACCCCAAGAGTGTGCTGAATCCTGTGGCGAGTCGTTCCTAAATGCTGAGTCATGATGGCTGGCGGATACCAAGTGCATCAGTTCAGGCAAAAGGTTAAGTCCTTGCAATCTTGCTGATCGGTTTCTGAGGATCTGAGCCACACTGAGGGATGGCGATCTACCCCGGTCAGAAGGAGAGTTGAAGATGCCGAAGGCTAAAGCGCTGGGAAATACCTTTCTAAAGGCAGAGCCGATTCCCTCTAGTGACTTAAGCGATAAAGAAAAGATCTATGTGCCCGAGGGGCATGAATTTTATATCTATCGTTATGCACCGGACCGAAATCAACATGTGTTTATGGAATTAGCGTCTCCCTTTGCGACTCTAGACCGGGAGACGAAAATTCAAAAAGTTTACGGTTATGACCCCCATATCGAAATTGAGGGGGATAAAGAGCAGGCCACTGGTGAGACTGCTGGGTTACCGCTGGATACCACCAGACCCATTAAGTTGCAGGTGCCTTACTTTCAGCAAAATGATAATGACTCACGAGTCTTTGGGGCTGGCTGGCGGCAGTGCAACACCACCAGTAATTGCATGCTGGCAGACTATCTTTTGCAAGGGGCACTGACCAAAGCCGCTAAGCAAAAGGGCTATCCAGAGCCAGAGTCAGTGTTTATGCGATTGGTTTCCAAGTATGGTGACACGATCGACCATACGGCTCAGACTAAGGCCCTGAAAGAGGTTGGCATCAACTCTTATTTCAGCCGCACCATTTCTTCCAAAGATGTGATGCTGTCGCTCAGCTATGGCATTCCCATGGTTGTGGGGTTTGCTTACAAAAGCAGTGGCCATATTTGCGTCATTGTGGGCCACGATCCTGTTAAACGTAAGTTTTTAGTACATGATCCGTACGGTATTCGCTACGGTGCTAGCGATTCTTATGACATTAATGCCTGGGCTGCGTTTGATGCCTATTCCTATAGCGTGATGCAGCGCATTTTTTGGGATATGGGGAACGAAGCTGGGTGGGGCCGTGTGGTCACCAGCGTTAATGGCAAACCGACAGGGCTGCCAACTGGCTTGTAAAGGTGGTCAGCGTATGTAGTGTCTGTCAGTGAGCTGTGACAAAAGCGGTCGCGAATGGGAGCTGCCACCCCAAAAACCAGAAAAATCCTGTTGCCAGCGTTGAGACCGGGTGAGAACAGCGTATGCTTACTGGTCGGGAGCGATTGGCACTAGCGCGATCGCAATGATGCGTGATTATCAACTGCTGCGATCGCGACAATGATGTGGCTACTAGTGAGTAGCGCTTCCCTCTTGCAATTTCTATGGAGCATCCGGCGATGATGTTTGACGAACTAGACACCTCAATTGAAGACATTCGTGCCCGCGAAATTCTTGATTCTCGCGGACGTCCGACGATTGAAGCTGAGGTTTATCTAGCTGGGGGTGCTGCTGGCTTGGCACAGGTCCCCAGTGGTGCGTCAACCGGTACGTTTGAAGCGCATGAATTGCGGGATGGCGACGCGAATCGCTACGGTGGCAAGGGGGTTCTCAAGGCGGTGGAAAACGTTGAGGAAGCGATCGCTCCCGAGCTGATTGGGGTCAACGCCCTTGAGCAATCCGTCGTGGATACGATCATGATGGAAGTAGACGGTACCGAGAACAAATCCAAAGTGGGGGCCAACGCGATTTTGGCCGTTTCGCTGGCGAATGCTAAAGCCGCGGCGGCGGCGGTGGGATTACCGCTCTATCGCTACTTGGGTGGGCCGCTGGCCAATCTCTTGCCCGTGCCCTTAATGAACGTCGTTAATGGTGGTGCCCATGCGGATAATAATGTTGATATTCAAGAATTTATGATCGTGCCCATCGGCGCACCTACCTTTAGCGAAGCGTTGCGCTGGGGGGCAGAAGTGTTCGATAGCCTGAGTAAAGTGCTGAAAGGCAAGGGACTCCTGACTGGTGTTGGTGATGAGGGCGGCTTTGCGCCTAACCTGGGGTCTAATCAAGAAGCCCTAGAATTATTAATCCAAGCGATCGAGCAGGCTGGGTATAAAGCGGGCGAACAGGTGGCTCTCGCGTTGGATGTCGCCGCCAGCGAATTTTATAGCGATGGCCAATATACCTATGACGGCGCCACTCACTCTCCAGCCGCGTTAATTGATTACTTAACTGACCTAACTCAAAAATTTCCTATTGTCTCTATCGAAGACGGACTCCATGAAGACGATTGGAGTAGCTGGGCTGCCCTGACCCAAAAACTGGGCACCAAAACGCAGCTCGTTGGCGATGACTTGTTCGTGACCAATCCCACCCGTCTGCAAAAAGGGATCAGTGAAGGAACAGGCAACTCGATTTTGATCAAACTCAACCAGATTGGCAGCTTGACCGAAACGCTGGAAACCATCGATCTAGCCACCCGTAACCGCTTTACTTCAGTGATCAGCCATCGCTCTGGCGAAACTGAAGACACCACCATTGCGGATCTTGCTGTGGCGACACGCGCCGGGCAAATCAAAACCGGTTCTCTTAGCCGTAGTGAGCGCATCGCAAAATATAACCGTCTGCTGCGCATTGAAGATGAGCTGGGAGACCAAGCCGTGTATGCCGGGGCTGTCGGCATGGGGCCAAAAGTCGGCTAATTTCCAAACTGGACTAGGCGAGATCACCCTCACTGACCGACCCACTATGCTGGAATTATTGCAGTGGGCCTGTGGGAGGTTCCATCATGGTTCAACAATGGCGGCCTCAACAACGAGGGCGATCGCTGATGGGTGCATTTTTGGCGGCCAGTAGCGCCTGGCTCAGCATGGGAGCAACTCTACCTACGACAACACCCGTGCGTGCTCAGTCCATAAACTTGGCCGACATTACGATTCAGGTACCTGTGGTGATTCCCGGCTACCCAGTTATTGTGGTGCCCCGGCGCGACGTTGAGCAGCCAGTGACGGTGCGCTTTTTGGCTGAGGGCGACGACTGGGCCAGTATTTATTTGGATGGCCGACTCCTATTTCGGGCTAACAATACCCGCCGCGATCATCTGGTTCACCTTGATCCGGGCGCATATTATTTGGAAGTTACTGGCGTGACTAGTTTTGATTGCTGGGATGCTGGCTTTTTAGATATTGGTCGTAATAATGCCAATGTGGTCGTTATTCGCTACGGCAAAGATTCCGGCGTACGGGTTGCTGGCGATCCTTACGTCTGGCTACCCGATGATGTGAACAACTGAGGCCTGGCAAGTTGCACTTTTTGAGAGAATATCAAGTTCCCTTACCGTTCGCGCTGCGAATTATTAGGACTGCGGCGATCCGCTTAACAGGATTGGCATTGTTCCATAGGAGCCGCTGTCTATGCAGCATGAAGGATATTTGAAGGCTATTTATACTGACAAGCCGTTGCCTCTATGGAAAGTGATATAAAGCACCCTTCCCTACGGTTTTGTGTCACATCCCACATGAATTTCCAACAAACCAGGTGGATTAGCTGCCGACAATTTTAAGATTGCGTGTTTTCTTTTAAGCAATGACGCCTACGAGAATATACTGGTATTAGAAATCACATGCAAATACAGGTGTGTATTTGGGGGCTGGTATCTCCATTCCTCAGTTGCCACTTGTATTCTTAGTAGGTGCAATTATGTTAAATCAGTCGCAACTCACTCCATCAACCACGCATTTCAATGTAATGGAGCTATTAGTCATCGACGAAGTCGATCGCCAGCTGCAAGATTTACCCCCACGCTTAAGTCAATATCTAAAACGCTCTGAGATTGAGACGTTTGCGCTTAATCGTTTGCCAGCTCTGTATGCAGCCAGCGAACGTGGGCTCGAATATCAGCAGGCCAAAGCGCAAAAGGAGCTGCAAGGGCAAATCACAAGAGCCGTGCAGCAGGCGATGGCCGCCGTACAGGGAGACCCGTTGCGAGCTGCTCAGCCACTGCAAATCGACGCTCCGCAACAGCAAGCTGAAGTCGCTCTTTCGCTCTTGCAACAGTGGTTAGAGGTGCCGGATTTGACCTGGGATAAGGCCCTGACGGTGCTAGCCCAGTATCAGCGAACTCAATCTCGGCATGTGGCCCCTGCTGCCGCGACAGCGCCGCCCCCGCCGCCTCACCCAGCGGTAAAGCAGGGCTATGCCAAAGACGCTCGAGAGCTCAAGAGTACTGCCCTACGTCCAGGCGTTTACGGCTGCCGCACGGCCTGGATTCCTAAGCAGCGGCAAACGAAGTCATGGCAGCGCTAGCCTGAATGAAGCTGCTTCTGCTGGAGCTCCGTTCTTTGACTAGCATGCATGGCTACTATGAGGTGATAGGCAAGTAGCCTGCTGATTGTGGGCATGACGACGCTGGTTGCGATCGCAGGGTGGCCCGCCTAAAAAATCAGCACAAGCCGCAATTACGGCAGCGATCGCTAGGATAGGATCGCAATTCGTAACGGTGGATACGTCAATGACCGAGCAGCGTCGACATCTAGTGGGTGTAGCAATCAGCTGTTTACTGCTGGCAACGGCGATCACAGCAGGCTGTAGTCAGCCCCCTAATGCGGATTCTAGTGAGGAGTCGGTGGTCGAGTCTGCTGAGCGGCGTGACCTCAATACCCTACGGTTGCTGTATAGCCGCGTCCCGGTCACCTTAAACCCGCACCTAGCGACTGGGATTCAAGACTTTGAAGCGGGGCGCATTGTGTTGGAGCCGCTCGCGACCGCGAATGAGCGAGGCGAATTGGTGCCAATTTTGGCGGCGGCAATTCCCTCTGAAGCCAACGACGGGGTCGCTGCAGATGGGCGATCGGTGACCTGGCAGTTAAAGCCTGATTTGGTGTGGTCAGATGGTGAGCCTGTCACTGCAGAAGATGTGGTCTTTACCTTTGATTTTGTGACCAATCCGCAAGTGGGTGCCGCGACTGCCCAGTATTACGAAGGCGTGGAATCGGTTGAAGCGCTGGACGAACAGACCGTGAAGATCAATTTCACTGAGGTTACCGCGGCTTGGCAAATTCCCTTTACGGGGCAAACTGGCGTGATTTTGCCGCAGCATATTTTTGGGGCGACCGATGGTTTAGAAGCCCGTAGCGCCGAAGCGAATCTGGCTCCGATTGGGACAGGGCCTTATCAAGTCAATAATTCACAACCGGGCAGCATTACGTTCGTGCCCAACCCGAATTATCGTGGCGATACTCCTGCTTTTAAGTCCGTTGAATTCGTGGGCGGCTTAGCGCCCTACGCGTCGGCTCGGGAAGTGTTGAGTACGGGGGCAGCTGACTTTGCCCACAATTTGCAAGTCGAAGTTGAGCTCTTGCAAGATTTGCAGCGTGATGGGCAAGGGGTGGTGGATACCGTCTTTGGTGGTTTGGTGGAGCGCATCATGCTGAACCCTACAGATCCTTTTGCCGAAACCGAATCGGGCGAACGTTCCAGTTTGCAGGCTCCGCATCCTTTTTTGAGCGACGTGCGAGTGCGACAGGCGATCGCCTACGCCATTGATCGCGACACGATTGCCGAAGAGCTGTATGGCTTTACCGGCCGCCCGACTGCCCAGTTGCTGGTGGCTCCCCGCCCCTTTGCCAGTCCCGGTACTGTGCCCTATGAATATGATTTGGAGCAGGCTGAAGCTCTGCTAGATGAAGCCGGATGGATTGATACCGACGACGATGGGGTCCGCGATCTCGACGGTCAACCGATGGAAGTGGTGTTTCAAACCTCAGTGAACCCGGTGCGGCAAAAGACCCAAACCCTGGTGGCTGAGAGCCTTGAAGAGCTGGGCATCGATGTGGATATCAAACGAGTACGAGTGGATGATTTCTTTTCGGGCGATCCGGAACAGACCAACAGTATCAACCATTTCTATGCAGATATGCAGGCTTACACCACAGGCAATGATCATCCTGATCCAACCATTTATCTAGGCTGGTGGACCTGTGACCAAATCGCGACTCAAGCGAATCAGTGGCAAAAGCCGAATAATGCCCGCTATTGCAATGCTGAGTACGACGACTTACTGGCGGCCGCTAAGCAAGAATTGAACTTAGAAAAGCGGGCGGCTTTATTTCAAGAATTAGACGCGTTATTGGCTGCTGATGTAGCGGTGATTCCGATTGTGCATCGGGCGATCGCCAACGGCGTTAGTAAGCGACTGTCAGGCGTTGCGCCCACTCCCTGGGATGCCACTACCTGGAATATTGCCAGCTGGGAACGTCAATCAGTTGAATAACGCCGACGCTAGCGGCGGTTCATCATTTGCTTATCATCCAAATGGTTTTCTATGAACTTTTCTAGGAAATGCTGTACTCACCTAAGCGAAGCGGTTGAGATGGGAAAGATAGGATGCCAGCAGTTTGGCTTCCTTCCTTTCTGTCTGGTTCTGGCTCAGCCACTGGTTCACACGCGTTTCGAGCCCGCCAAATTTTAATCAACTGCTTATGTTTTCGATTTACATTCTGACTTACAACGAAGAGCTGGATATTGCTGCTTGCATTGAGTCAGCAATGCTGTCTGACGACATTATTGTGGTGGATTCTTGTAGCCGCGATCGCACCTGTGAAATCGCCTCCCAGTATCCAGTGCGGGTCGTTGAGCATCCCTTTGAGAGTCACGGTAAGCAGCGAACTTGGATGCTGGAAAATATTCCGGCGAAATATGAGTGGGCCTACATTTTGGAAGCAGATGAGCGCATGACGCCGGAGCTGTTTCAAGAATGCTGTCAGGTCATTCAACAGTCGGAGCATGTCGGTTACTACGCTGCCGAGCGTGTGATGTTCATGGATCGCTGGATTAAGCACAGCACCCAGTTTCCACGCTACCAGCTGCGCTTGCTGGCACTCGGCAAGGTTTGGTTCACCGACTATGGTCACACTGAGCGCGAAGTCTGCGAAGGCTCAACCGGATTTTTGCGGGAAACCTATCCTCACTACACCTGTGGCAAAGGTATGAGCCGCTGGATTGAAAAGCATAATCGCTACTCTACCGACGAAGCCAAAGAGACTTTGAGTCAACTACAGTCGGGGCAGGTACGGTGGAAAAATTTATTTTTTGGCAAAACCGAAGTCGAGCGGCGTCATGCGCTCAAAGACCTATCGCTGCGGCTGCCCCTGCGCCCGCTCATTCGTTGGTTTTACATGTATTTCATGCTGGGTGGTTGGCGCGATGGTGAAGCTGGTTTTGCCTGGTGTACGCTTCAGGGTTTTTATGAGTATCTCATCGTGCTCAAGGTCAAGGAACTTAAGCGGCAATCCGCTAATCCGATGCCAGTGATGCCCCAAACGGCCCCAAAGTCGGTGAAGCAGACGGCTGATCAGACAGTCATGCATTAATGGGCTGCGTTGCAGGCGAACCATTGAACGTTACACTCAAGGGCGGCATGCATTCAGGCAGCTCAAGTGGGCATGGCGGTTGAATATGATTTGGTAATTGTTGGCGGTACCTCTGAGGGTATAGCGGCAGCCGCAACGGCTAGTCGCTATGGGGCGCGGGTGGCCTTGGTACAGCAAAATTTAGACGGTGGGCGATCGCACTTGATACGCCAGGGGTTATGGCAACTCGCAGCTACGCATGCCCTCGCTGACCTACCTCCCGAAAGCATTGCGACGCCTGGGCAATGGACCCAGCAACGAGCCACCTTGATTGCGGATACCCTCACCCGCGATACTGCGGCGCAGTTAATGGTGCAGGGGATTGATGTCATTGCCGAAGTGGGCCAGATTGTTGGCGATCGCCCGTTAACTATCGCAACGGCAACCCGTCGCTTGACCACTCGCAAACTGTTAATCGCGACGGGGAGTCACGAGATTGCGAGTGGTCAAGCGACGGG
>CAZFWL010000021.1:0-13584 GCA_964522775.1 uncultured Halomicronema sp. | reverse complement strand
AGATGATGGTGAACAAAAGGGTGATCAGCAAGTAGGAACTTCTTGCCGGGCCTACTTACCCTGTTTTTGATAGGTATCTCAACTCCTCACTTCCAGTTTTCTCGTCGCAGTAATGGATTGACTAGTTCATTCAACCCCTCACCTACGAGGGATAGCCCGGTCACCATTAGCGTCAAGGCCAGCCCTGGAAACAAGGCCGTCCACCAAATTCCAGTAGGCAGGGCGTCTAGCGCTTGGCGAATGTCGGCCCCCCATTCAGGAGTTTGCTCGGGCAAGCCTAAGCCAAGAAAGCCGAGGCCTCCTAAAATGAGAATGGCGTCTGCAGCATTCAACGTAAACAGTACTGGAATACTTTGCACCACATTCAAAAATAGGTAGCGACTGAGCACTATCCATGTTGGTGCACCCATAGCTTGCGCTGCTTCAATGAAGAGTTCGGTCTTTACGCTGACCGTGTGGTTGCGCACAACGCGGTAATACTGAGGAATGTAAGCGATGCTAAGGGCGATCGCGGCATTAATCACCCCGCGACCAACCACAAAGGCTAAAGTGACCGATAGCAGCAGGCCTGGCAGCGTATAGATCGTATCCATAAAAAACAGTAGGACGCGATCGAGCTTGCCCCCTAAGTACCCGCTCAGCATGCCAATGGGCACGCCAATAAACACACTCATCAGGGTTGCTAGCACAACGACTTGCCAAGCTGCCCGAGTGCCAAATAAAACGCGCGAGAGCACATCGTAACCCTGGCGCGTGGTACCTAGTAAATGCTCAGGAGAGGGGGGCTGGTGAACTGGATTTTGTAATGCGGCAGTCGGGTCTTGCAAAATGCCCCAAGATTGCAAAACGGGTGCGAGCAGTGCAATCAGGATGAAGGCACCCGTGATGACTATGCCCATCAGCATAAAGAGTACAGAAATGTTAGCGCCCTGGCCTTGGGGCTTTAGTCGTCGCAACCAGGCCACCGGACGATTCATTTTGGCTGGGGTCATGACGATCGCACAATAGGAGCAACCTTATTATTCCAGAGACTGGAATAATTCTGGCTGAGGATATGCCTCTGTTAGCGCATCGTCCGGGGTTTGATAGGTCGACAGGGACTCCCTAAACAAATCTGGCCCGGCGGTAAATCGCTAAATACACTACTACGAGCGCCAACGATACTGTTCGCCCCGACCATTACACCTGGCCCCACAAAGCAGCCTGCGGCAATCCAAGCGCCATTGTTGACAGTAATCGGAGCAACCTGTAAGCCAAAAGCGCGATCGCTGGGGTCATGTGAACCTGCACAGAGATAAGTATTTTGTGAAATAACGCAGTGGTTGCCGATGTGAATTTGGCCCAAGCTATAGAACTCCACACCGCTGCCGATCCAGCTATAGTCCCCAATGGTCACTTTCCAGGGATAGTGAAATCGGGCAGAGGGACGAATCACCACATCCTGCCCAATCTTGGCGCCAAACCAACGCAGTAGCATCCGCCGTGGCGCATGATGTGCATGCAGTGTGAGCGGAAAAACCACTGCTTGCACTAGCCACCAAAGCAAGACCAACCATTTTGGTCGCCCCGGTGAATACCAAGACTGGTCATACTGGCGCAGATCAACCCACGCTGGCACATTAGTTTCTGCGGCCACTAAGCCTGGATGTGATGAGTTACTAGAGTCCGGCATCGTAGCACTTAACTTTGGGCCTTTGCTGAGGCGATCGCTGGCGTGGGTTCAGAGTCAGCCGTAGTCTCCGCCGAGTCTGCCTTTTGCACATTGAGCTGCCCTCCAAACTCTTGTAATTCAAAAAGCTTGACGCCAATCTGGTATTCGTACTGACTTAGTAGCCGACCATAAATGTAGCCTGCGCGTCCATCCAAAAAACCTAGACGAATGAAATAAAAGAGGACAAACCGGAGCAGTGGCTTAAACGGTAAGCGCACCCAAATCTTCTTTAAGAAGCGCTTACGCTGCACCGAGTCGCCAAACAAATTTGCCCCAATCGTGCCATCCTCACCCATGCCGTTGAGGATGTTGTAATAAACCCTGGCTTCCCAGTTGGAGTAACGGTTGTGGCGTTGCAGCCAGTGGAACAGATCACGAAAGTCGATGTGCAGCATGTCATTTTTGAGATAACCGACTTCACCGTTTTCTACGACTACATGCTCATGCACTTCATTGTCGCCTGTATTGCGAATTTCTTCAGTGTGCAAGTTTTCGTAGCGCCCGTGAGCATGGCGGAAGAGGCGCAAGTTCCAGTCAGGATACTTGCCCCCAAAACGGATCCACTTGCCAAGAAAAAAGACCCGGCGATTCAAGTAATAGCCACTGTAGCCTGGTTTCTGAATGGCTTCGGCAATCTCATCCCATAGCTCATCGGTGATACGCTCGTCGCAATCAACAATCAGCACCCAATCATGCTTGAACGGTAAGTTGTCCAAAGACCAATTTTTCTTCTTGGGCCAGCGACCGTTGAAATGGAACTGGACCACTTGTGCGCCGTGCTGCTCGCAAATTTCAATGGAGCGGTCTTCACTTTGTGAATCGACCACAAAAACCTCATCAGCTCGCGCGACGCTGGCCAGACAGGCGGGCAGATTTTCTTCTTCGTTTTTGGCTGGAATAAGTACTGAGACCGGCAGTTTAGAAGTCATGGGAGATTCTTGAGTCATGAATTGATTGAGTTGCAATGATGAATTTGAGAGTCGATATCGGCTAGTGATGTAGAAAGATTTCGAGGGTAATGAAACAAGGCCGTTGTAGCTGAGAGACAATGCGGTTATCCAGCAGAGGCAGGCCTTAGCATTGCGCGTAGGACACTGCTAAGGTACCCAATTTGGCCGTAGGCATAGAGCAAGTTTTCAAATCGCTGTGCCGGATCAGGTAAATACTTCAATGTTTTATACAGGCCTCGAATGAGACGCTCGCCGCCAGCTTTAAGTTGATGTCGACCAGAGCGGCCAGCGACTTGCTCGCGATAGCACTCACTAATCCCCTGCCACCAACTACGACTCATAAACCATGACGGCGCTAGTCGATTGGGGGCCACATTGTGAGCTACTAAAGCCTTAGGCAAGTACGCTACCTGATAGCCCATGCCTAGCGCTTTCTCGGTCATGTATAGCTCTTCGTTAGAGAGTAAATTTTTGCCAACCCGACCTAAATTGATATCAAAGCCGCCAATCTGGTCGAGAAAATCAGCTGTGATGGAATAATTCAAACCCCGTGGTGTTAGTCCGGGCTGAGTGATGTAAGTGATCTCATCACCGAGATCATAAGCACCTAAGTTCCCAGTCATATTCATGGAGAGCCATTTTGGAACGGTTTGATTCTCTGGCCAAATAAGGGTTACACGACCACCTGCGATCGCGACTTTAGGATTTTGCTCATAAATTTCTACCAGAGCAGCTAGCCAGCCAGCACTTGCTTCTGCGTCGTCGTCTAAGTAAGCCAAAATTTCGCCCTGAGCGGCTTGCGCTCCGGCATTGCGAGCGGCTGACAAGCCCAATGTCGATTCGTAGACATATTGCAGTCGTGGATGAGGCAACCTCTCCTCGACGACGACCCGTGTCTGATCCGTCGAAGCGTTATCGACCACGATGACTTCATAGTCGTGAAAATCTTGTGTCAACAAGCTGTCAATGGCCGCACCTAGATAAGCATCGCGGTTGTGCGTACAAATAATCGCTGAAATGCGCGGTGGGGGCATGGAAATACTCCACTTGACATAAGAGGCTGGGTTAGCTCGCTTTAAGCATTCCCGTTCATAGCTAGATTCTCTTCATTGCAGACAGACACCGGTAATTCTCCGCCAAGTTTCACAGTAAGTTAATATCCATGAGGCAATACCGGGCCAGTCTTTATTTACGCCTATGGATAGCTATTCTGAGCAGCAAGACTTACCCAAAGTGGATCTTGCGCCGTTGATCGATCATTCTCTGTTGCTGCCAACGGCAACACCCGAGCAGGTAATGCAGTGGTGTGATGACTGCGATCGCTATCAGTTCGCGGCGATCTGTATAGCCCCGACCCATGTGGCCTTAGCGCGTGAACAGTTGCAAGGCAAAGCAGTTGCTGTTTGTACGGTAATTGGTTTTCCGACTGGGGCTACGACCTCAGGTTGCAAACTGTATGAAGCGCAAGAAGCTGTTGAAAATGGCGCAGTGGAATTGGATGTGGTGATCAATCTAGGCTGGCTGAAATCAGGCCAGCATGATCGCGTACATCGCGAGATTGCGGAAATTTGTGAAGCAACTAATGTTCCGGTTAAAACTATTTTGGAAGCCAGCATCTTAACTCCTGGCGAACTCAAAATAGCCGCCGATCTTTGCATGGATGCCGGAGCCAGCTTTTTGAAAACTAGCACGGGCTGGCAAGGGGGCGCGACTATCGAAGTGGTGCGGCAATTGCGGGAATTCGCTCGCGGGCGGGTTGGGATCAAGGCATCAGGCGGTATTCGTACCGCTGAGCAAGCACTGCGGCTTGTGCAGGCTGGGGCCAACCGTTTGGGCACTTCTCGTGGGCCCGATTTAATTCAGCAGCAAGAAGCCTTGTTCAAGAGCTGAATCAAATCGCTGTTCGTTGATTGAGGCGGAGATTTGGGCCGTTACCGATCACCAGTGGTTTCACGTCGAGGTGACGTTTTCGATTGTGTCCGAAACCTGACTGAGTCACCGTGAGAAGGCAGCCCTTCTGCTGCGGTCAGCCGCGCGATCGCGTCCGAAACTTCATTCAATGCTTGAGGCGAATACTGAATCAGGCTGGAATGCTTCATAAAGGTCTCAGTGCTTAGCGGGGAAGCATAGCGAGCTGCCCCCGACGTTGGCAGTGTATGGTTGGGCCCAGCGAGATAATCCCCTACCGCTTCCGGCGTTGCGTGACCAAGGAATATTGCACCCGCGTGCCGAATACGTTCCAAGAGAGCCCATGGGTCATTGACTTCGAGTTCGAGATGTTCTGGGGCGAACTGGTTCGATAACTCTGTTGCCGTTTCTAATGTATCTACCACAATCGCGACACCATAATTCGCGATCGCCTTTTCGGTCAATGTTTGTCGTGGATGCCCTTCTAACTGGCGAGCTACTTCAACCGCGACTCGTTCCGCCAAAATTGCATCGGGTGTAATGAGAATGGCAGCTGCCATCGGATCGTGTTCTGCCTGCGCCAGTAAATCAGTCGCGACATGAATGGCGTCGGCGCTGCGATCAGCAATAATCAACACTTCAGAAGGGCCTGCCAGCGAATCAATGCCCACAGTGCCAAATACCTGTTTTTTCGCCAACGTGACATAGATATTGCCGGGGCCAGTGATCACATCTACCGCTGGGATAGTGGCGGTACCGTAGGCGAGGGCCGCGATCGCCTGTGCTCCCCCAACTCGATAGATTTCGCTAACTCCCGCCTCTTGAGCGGCGACCAAAACAGCAGGATTGATAACGCCCTCAGCCCCAGGCGGAGTCATCATGACAATGCGTTCTACCCCAGCCACTTGGGCCGGTACTGCATTCATGAGTACTGTGCTGGGGTACGCTGCTCGACCGCCCGGCACATAAATGCCAGCCTTATCAACAGGGTGATAACGCTTGCCCAACACGACATCGCCTTCAAACTCCACCCAACTTGCTGGAATCCGTTGACGGTGAAATCGTTCGATATTTTGGCAAGCCAAACGAATCGCATCAATCAGCTCCTTCGATACTTGCTGATAAGCGGCATCAATTTCAGAACCGCGAATCCGAAGCTGATCAATGGCTAAATGCTGATTGTCAAAGTCTGCGGTGTATTGCAACAGCGCTTCATCACCATTGCGCTGAACAGTTTGTAAAATTTCGCGAACCGTCGCTTCTTTGTGGACGACCTGCTCATCATGGGTGCGTTCACAGATACGCTGTAATTCGACCTGAGCATCAGCTAACTGGTTGATAATGCGCAACATTTCGCACAAAACCTGACTTAAGTAATTGATGTTGCTCAACTTTCATGCGAGACGATGTCCCAGAAAATTTAAGCAAGGCAGGCAAACTTGCCTTTGCTCTCTAGCTTAGCGCGGTTTTGTTTACCCATCCGCGCGTCAAGTTAGTCATCATGTAGAAATTAGTGATATTATATTTCTTCTATTCAGTTGATTAGTTGAAATTGGGCGAGCTGTGGCAAATATCAAGTCTGCAATCAAGCGTATCCAGGTGTCTGAACGTAACCGGTTACGCAATAAGTCTTATCGATCTGCGGTCAAAACGTTGACAAAGCGCTATTTTGAGGCGCTGGACGAATACACTGCTAATCCGAGTTCTTCGACCATGGAAACGGCTCAAACAGCTTTATCCGAGGCTTTTAGCCAGATTGACAAAGCCGTGAAGCGTGGTGTGTATCACCGTAATGCAGGTGCTCGGCGCAAGGCTCGCTTAAGCAAAGCTCTTAAGTCCGTTGAGACTCAGGCAGCGGTCGCCTCCTAAATCGACTTATTTCTTTCAGTCAATGCATTGCTGTTAAAGGAGATGATGACTGCACAATGCAGTTAATCGATACCCACGTTCACATCAACTTTCCAGACTTTCGAGCAGATTTAGATGAGATTGCAGCTGCTTGGCGAGCCAAAGGTGTAACTCATTTAGTTCATTCTTGTGTTGAGCCAAACGAGTTTGCAGAGATGCAAACTATTGCTGATCGCTTTCCTGAGGTGTTTTTGGCGATTGGCTTGCATCCACTAGATATGGGCAAGTGGTCAGCCGCTACCGCTACTCAAATCGAGGCTTTGGCAATTTCGGATGCGCGCGTTGTCGCAATCGGTGAAACCGGACTCGATTTTTGCAAATCTAGCGATCGCGAAGTTCAAGAGGAAGCATTTTGGGCTCAGCTCGAAATTGCTTACCGCCTGAAATTGCCAGTGATCATTCATTGCCGAGAGGCTGCTGAGCGAACGGCTGAGTTGATCCGTACATTTCTTGAACAGATTGGATCCGTTACGGGAGTGATGCATTGCTGGGCTGGTACCCCAACGGAAACTCAATGGTTTTTGGATTTAGGGTTCTACGTGAGTTTTAGCGGTATTGTCACGTTCAAAAACGCTCAGCAAGTGAAAGATTCGGCCATGGTTGTGCCTAGTCATCGTTTGTTGGTGGAAACTGACTGTCCGTTTTTAACGCCTGTGCCAAAGCGTAAAGAGCGCCGTAATCAGCCTGCCAATGTTTTTTATATTGCTAATCACTTGGCAGAGCTGAGACAAGAGCCTTTAGAAACACTTGCAAGGCAAACTACCCAAAATGCATTCTCTTTGTTTAAGCTCTCATCGACTTCAAAAGCGGTATGCCAGCCAGAAGAGCTTCTGAGTGCAGAAACTTGAGCAGTGGAGGGACATCGTCAAGTTTATTTTGGAAAAGGGTGTTGACAAATTACTGTAAGTGAGTTCTTTTTTGCTAAGCTTACTTGGAGGTAGAAGCTAAGTGATTTGATCTTGTTAGGCTTTCTGGCTGTTCTCGTAGAGTTGCGCTTAGCTTCGGTCGCTTTTACATTTTGAAGATTTTCAGCGAAGAGTCTGTGCCGTCGCTACTGTTTAGTCCAACACAATGCTCCGAATGAGCCAAGACTTAGTTCCGAGAACATTATTGAAAATAGAAAGTAATTAGTACGTTTGACATATCTGATCCCCAATTGTCAGCTTTGATGTTTGCTTGACTGCCGCTCTGCCTCTAAACGATTAGGGGGGAGGGCGTTTTAGAGAGCTACTTGTAGAAACTGTAGGGTTTTCCGCCTGAGGAGACGCATGACCGAACAAATCGCTACGGCCCCCAACTTTACATTGCCTGACCTAGTTGAGATTCAAAGATCAAGCTTTCGCTGGTTTTTGGAAGAAGGTTTGATTGAAGAGTTGGATAGTTTCTCTCCAATCACAGACTATACCGGCAAGCTAGAGCTTCATTTTGTCGGCAAGGAGTACAAGCTCAAAAGTCCGAAATATATGGTAGACGAGGCTAAGCGTCGGGATGCTACCTATGGCGTGCAAATGTACGTTCCTACGCGCCTTATCAACAAAGAGACGGGTGAGATCAAAGAGCAAGAAGTCTTTATTGGCGATTTGCCCCTGATGACAGATCGCGGCACTTTTATCATTAATGGTGCTGAGCGAGTGATCGTTAATCAGATTGTTCGTAGCCCCGGTGTCTACTATAAAGCGGATACCGATAAGAATGGTCGCCGCACCTACAATGCGAACTTGATCCCAAATCGTGGTGCATGGCTGAAGTTCGAAACTGATAAAAATGATCTAGTCTGGGTACGGATTGATAAAACCCGCAAGATTTCTGCTCAAGTACTGTTGAAAGCTTTGGGCTTAACGGATGCCGAGATTTTTGACTCGCTACGCCATCCTGAGTATTTTCAGAAAACGATTGATAAAGAGGGGCAGTTCAGTGAAGACGAAGCGCTGCTAGAGCTCTACAGAAAATTGAGGCCAGGCGAACCCCCTACCGTTTCCGGTGGACAGCAGCTTCTAGAGTCGCGTTTCTTTGATCCCAAGCGCTACGACTTAGGGCGCGTAGGTCGTTATAAGCTTAATCGGAAGTTGCGACTGAGTATTCCAGACACGACTCGAGTGTTGACGCCAACCGACATCTTGTCAGCGATCGATTACCTGATAAATCTAGAATTCGATATTGGCATGGTCGATGATATCGATCATTTAGGAAATCGTCGCGTGCGCTCTGTTGGGGAGCTTTTACAAAACCAGGTACGTGTTGGTTTGAACCGACTGGAGCGTATTATTCGTGAACGAATGACTGTCTCCGATGCGGACTCTTTGACGCCAGCTTCTTTGGTGAATCCGAAGCCTTTAGTTGCTGCGATTAAGGAATTCTTCGGCTCTAGCCAGCTTTCTCAGTTCATGGATCAAACGAATCCACTGGCAGAGTTGACTCATAAACGCCGCTTAAGCGCATTGGGTCCGGGCGGACTTACTCGTGAACGAGCAGGGTTTGCAGTACGCGACATTCATCCCTCTCACTACGGTCGTATTTGCCCGATTGAAACACCGGAGGGTCCGAATGCCGGACTAATTGGTTCGTTGGCAACGCATGGTCGCGTAAATGACTTCGGCTTTATCGAGACGCCCTTTTATCGAGTCGAAAATGGCCGTGTGCGACGAGATATCCCGCCCGTGTATATGACCGCAGATGAGGAAGATGACCTGAGGGTAGCTGCTGGTGACTTGCCGACGGATGCGGATGGATACATTCTGGGGGATGCCATTCCAGTACGCTATCGTCAAGATTTTGCGGTTTCTGTACCAGAAGAAATCGATTATGTTGCGGTCTCTCCAGTTCAAATTATTTCAGTTGCTACTTCCCTAATCCCATTTCTTGAGCATGATGACGCTAACCGAGCTTTGATGGGATCAAACATGCAGCGACAGGCTGTCCCCTTGTTACGGCCTGAGCGACCTTTAGTTGGTACAGGGTTAGAGGCTCAGGCGGCACGAGATTCTGGCATGGTTATTGTCAGTCGGACAGCCGGTAAAGTTGTCTATGTTGATGCTGATCTTGTTCAGGTTCAAGATGATGCAGGCAAAGTTCACAACTATCCTCTACAGAAATATCAGCGTTCCAACCAGGATACGTGCTTGAATCAGCGGCCTTTGGTTTTCCATGGGATGGACGTTGAAGCAGGTCAAGTTTTAGCTGACGGCTCTGCGGCAGAAGGGGGTGAAATTGCTCTAGGGCAGAATGTAATCGTTTCGTACATGCCTTGGGAAGGCTACAACTACGAAGACGCTATTTTAATCAGCGAGCGCTTAGTCTTTGAAGACGTTTACACGTCTATTCACGTTGAAAAATTTGAGATTGAGGCTCGCCAGACCAAACTGGGGCCAGAGGAGATCACTCGGGAAATTCCCAATGTGGGTGAAGATTCTCTTCGTCAACTTGATGAAGGTGGAATCATTCGTATTGGAGCTTGGGTTGAATCGGGAGATATTCTGGTCGGTAAAGTAACGCCCAAAGGCGAGTCTGATCAGCCTCCTGAAGAGAAATTGCTACGGGCCATTTTTGGTGAAAAAGCTCGTGACGTTAGGGATAACTCTTTGCGAGTCCCGAATGGTGAGAAAGGGCGAGTCGTCGACGTTCGTGTATTTACTCGAGAGCAAGGTGATGAGCTACCGCCCGGAGCCAATATGGTTGTGCGGGTTTATGTAGCTCAGAAACGCAAAATTCAGGTTGGCGATAAAATGGCTGGCCGTCACGGCAACAAAGGTATTATCTCCCGAATTTTGCCTCTAGAGGATATGCCTTATTTGCCTGATGGGACACCGATTGACATTGTGCTGAATCCGCTCGGGGTGCCTTCCCGGATGAATGTTGGTCAAGTGTTCGAATGTCTGCTGGGTTGGGCTGCCGATAACCTGAATGTACGGTTTAAGATTACGCCCTTTGACGAGATGTATGACAAGGAAGCATCTCGAAATACTACCCACGGTCAACTTCAAAATGCTCGCGACACCACTGGTCAAAACTGGGTCTATAATCCCGATGATCCAGGCAAGATCCAGCTTTACGATGGCCGTACGGGAGAGCCTTTTGACCGGCCAGTGACTGTAGGCGTAGCGTATATGTTGAAGCTGGTGCACTTGGTGGACGACAAGATTCATGCACGCTCGACCGGGCCATATTCTCTTGTCACTCAACAGCCATTAGGTGGAAAGGCGCAGCAGGGTGGTCAGCGCTTTGGCGAAATGGAGGTTTGGGCCTTGGAAGCGTATGGCGCATCCTACACTTTGCAGGAGCTGTTGACGGTTAAGTCGGATGACATGCAAGGGCGTAATGAGGCGCTGAATGCGATCGTGAAGGGCAAAGCGATTCCTCGACCAGGAACACCAGAATCATTCAAGGTGCTGATGCGAGAGCTGCAATCCCTGGGGCTGGACATCGCTGTTCACAAAGTGGAGACTCACGAAGATGGTACTAGTCGGGATGTTGAGGTTGACTTGATGGCTGATCTGACTAGTCGACGGACTCCCTCTCGTCCGACTTACGAATCCGTTATTACTCCCTCTGAAAGTACCGAAGAGTCGCAAGAATAGATTTGATTGTCTGCGATGGTTTTTGGCCATCTAACATCAACCGGTAAACATTAAGCGCATAACTGAAGGAAAAGGCTGAGCATGGCAAAGCTAGAGCAGCGTTTCGATTACGTCAAAATTGGGTTGGCTTCTCCTGAGCGGGTTCGCCAATGGGGAGAGCGCACTCTTCCGAATGGCATGGTAGTAGGCGAGGTTACCAAGCCAGAAACTATTAACTACCGAACGCTCAAGCCTGAAATGGATGGTCTGTTTTGTGAGCGTATTTTTGGTCCAGCTAAGGATTGGGAATGTCACTGCGGTAAATATAAGCGTGTGAGACACCGGGGTATTGTTTGTGAGCGATGTGGTGTAGAGGTGACCGAGTCGCGTGTTCGCCGTCACCGCATGGGGTATATCAAACTTGCTGCACCGGTTGCGCATGTTTGGGATCTCAAGGGGATCCCAAGCTACATTGCGATTCTCTTAGATATGCCACTGAAAGATGTTGAGCAGATCGTCTATTTCAACGCCTATGTTGTGCTTGATCCTGGCAATGCCGACAATCTCTCCTATAAGCAATTACTGACGGAAGATCAGTGGATTGAAATTGAAGATCAGCTTTACGATGAAGAATCACAGCTGGTGGGGATTGAGGTAGGTATTGGCGCTGAAGCACTACAACGACTATTGCAAGACCTCAAGCTAGAAGAAGCCGCTGAGCAACTACGCGAAGACATTGCAAATTCCAAGGGGCAGAAGCGTGCGAAGTTGATCAAGCGCTTGCGCGTCATTGACAACTTTATTGCAACTGGTTCAAAGCCCGAGTGGATGGTGATCAGCGCTATTCCGGTGATCCCACCTGATTTGCGTCCGATGGTCCAGCTTGATGGTGGTCGGTTTGCGACGTCTGATTTGAATGACTTGTACCGTCGAGTCATTAATCGTAACAACCGACTGGCCCGGCTACAGGAAATCCTGGCACCGGAAATCATCGTGCGAAATGAAAAGCGGATGTTACAGGAAGCTGTAGATGCCCTAATTGATAATGGTCGTCGTGGTCGGACAGTGGTGGGGGCCAACAATCGCCCACTGAAGTCTTTGTCAGACATTATTGAAGGTAAGCAAGGCCGATTCCGGCAGAATCTCCTGGGTAAGCGTGTTGATTACTCAGGGCGCTCGGTAATTGTAGTGGGGCCGAAACTCAAGATTCATCAATGTGGTCTACCGCGTGAAATGGCGATCGAACTGTTTCAGCCCTTTGTGATACATCGTCTGATTCGTCAGGGTTTGGTCAACAATATCAAAGCTGCCAAAAAGCTGATTCAGCGTAATGACCCGAGTGTTTGGGAAGTGCTGGAAGAGGTGATAGAAAGTCACCCTGTCTTATTAAATCGGGCGCCAACACTTCACCGATTGGGCATTCAAGCATTTGAGCCGATTTTGGTAGAAGGTCGGGCAATTCAGCTACACCCTCTGGTGTGTCCTGCATTTAATGCTGATTTTGACGGTGACCAAATGGCTGTGCATGTGCCGTTGTCTTTAGAGGCCCAGTCTGAAGCACGATTGCTCATGTTGGCCTCTAATAATGTTTTGTCGCCAGCGACGGGTCGGCCCATCATTACTCCTAGTCAGGATATGGTGTTGGGTTGCTACTATCTCACGGCAGAAAACCCCTATGAACAAAAGGGGGCTGGTCAGACGTTTGGGACGATGGAAGATGCGATTCTCGCATTTGAACAAGGAATGATTGGGCTACATGCGAAGGTTTGGCTGAGATTTGACGGACCAGTAGAAGCTGATGGACCAGACGACCTTGTAGAAGAGAAATCCGAGGCAGATGGCACGATACGTCGCCTATATGCGCAGCGTCGTACTCGCGAAGATGCTGAGGGTAATTTAATTTCTCAGTACATTGAGACCACAGCTGGACGCATTATTTACAACAAGACGGTGCATGAAGCACTGGCTAACTGATATGGCATCTTGTTGCGTTCCGTTTGGGAGAGCTGTAACGAAGTGAATAAATCTCTCCTGAAACTACTAGTCAGTCAATAGCGATCAACCAGAATTAGGTCAGAGAGGACAATATGGCAGAGCAGTCAGCGAATAAATCACCGATGGTATTTCGTAATCGGGTGATTGACAAAAAGCAGCTCAAAAAGCTGATTTCTTGGTCCTTTGAGAACTTTGGAACTGCTAGAACGTCGCAAATGGCTGACCAGATGAAAACTTTAGGTTTTCATTATGCGACACGAGCAGGTGTGTCAATCAGTGTTGAGGACCTGCAAGTACCTTCCGAGAAGCGAGGGTTGTTAGATGCTGCCGATGAGCAAATTCGCACTACTGAAGAACGTTATACCCGTGGCGAGATCACTGAAGTAGAACGATTCCAAAAAGTAATCGATACCTGGAATGGCACCAGTGAAGAACTGAAGGATCAGGTGGTCAAGAACTTTAAGGAAAACAATCCTTTGAATTCTGTCTACATGATGGCTTTCTCAGGGGCCAGAGGCAACATTTCGCAGGTACGGCAATTAGTTGGTATGCGAGGATT
>CAZFWL010000020.1:0-14416 GCA_964522775.1 uncultured Halomicronema sp. | reverse complement strand
ACCAAAACGGCGGTGTTGGCAATGATGTCATTGCGGGAGCAAAGCCAGACGGAGGACATGTTCAAGTTGTCTTCCCGATGGCGGGTGAGCAGCAACAGGCAAATCAGGTTCGCCGCCAGTGCGACTAAGCCAATGACGCCCATAATTTCTGCCGTGGGTGCAGCGCCGCTGACAAATTGGTAAATCGCTCGGGCAAAGACGGCGATCGCAAACCCAAACATAATCACCCCCTTCAGCAGGGCCGCTCCGGCCTGGGCTTTGGCGCTGCGATGAATGACGTAGAGGCTGGTGCCGTAGACCAAAGCATCGCCCAGCATATCCAGGGAATCCCCCGTCAGCGAGAGGGACGCCGCTCGCATGCCCGCGCCAAACTCGACGACAAACATCACGAGATTAATCCCCAACACCACCCAAAGCACCCGCGCCTGGCGCGCTTTGAGCTGAGTTAAGGCTGCGGCTTTGCTCTGACAGCAGCGATCGGCCATGTCTTTTGCCCAAACGTTCAAACGAATATTTGAATAAAGGATAAACCATTATGATATTCATCTGAATGTCCAGGTAAAAACAAGGAAGACTGGGGCATAGGATATAGACGCTGGATAATGCCGCTATCAGGGAGTTTTAATCGTCAAGAGTGCTGGATAAGATCCCTTAGTCACAGAATTAGCCATCTGTCTGGCTGATCTGCTCATTACCCATCTAACGGACTCCGGACACCCTGTCCCCCGCGATTCAGCACATGGGTAATCAGCGTCGTCTTAATATCTCCGCCCATCTCTGCGGGATGACGCTTTTGATGAAATAAGATATGGCGACGAATCCAATAGACGTAGGTCTGCTCAGTTTCGATAAGAGTAGTGCTTTAACCGGATTTGGTCTCGGACTTGGTCTCGCAATTTTCGAGGTTGAGTTTCCATTCGCAGCAGACTGGTGCATACAAACTAATTTCGACGCGCAGTCAGCGAAATATGCTGAGAAAACTCGGCAGCTTCACTGAAACCTTCAATATATCCACGCAATATAAACGTACTATATGGACAGGCTGCAGCCTATCCAACCGATCCAGTAAAGATATACTGCGACTAATCAGTATACATAGCCTATTTGAGGCGGATAGGCTGCAAGTGTCGGTCTAATAAGAGTTAGAGCGCAAAAAGAATGAAGGTCACATTTGATTCAAACGCTTGGGAAAGCATTGTTGATGGACGAACTGCTGATTGCATTAACATCAGATCTAAAGTCGTGGCGGGGCTGATAGAGCCCTATATTTGCGAAATATCGTTGAGTCTTGAGTCAATACAGAAGGCAGCTCGCTCAAAATTTTTCGAAGGCTACTCCCCTAAGTTTGAATCGTCCGATGCACACAGCTCAAGCCCTCATTCTGTCGCAATGACCGTTTCTGTGGCCCCAAACAACGAAGCTCATCCGGGGTTACATCCAAAATTAGCTCAAAAGCTCAAAAGTGCAGAGAACTTAGGCTTTCGGGTTTTGAGAATGACCAATCTCGGTACGGTGAGGGCTTCGGGTATACCCAATTCAATGTACGTTGGTTTTGGGACAGCTGATGATTATTGGGAATACGCCGAGCGTGTAAATGATTGCTCGAACTATATTGAAAGCCTTGGTTGCGGTGCTGCTGAGTACATGCGCTATGGTTCGGAATATCAGTTAAGTCGTGGGCTAAACAAAGCAATCCCAGAGTCTGAGAGCAAAAGATTCACCAAAGCTGTTGCTGAATGGTGTGATGGTGATGCAATCTCGGCTCATTATGCATCAGGAAATGCATACTTCTGCACGGATGACCAAGCGAAAGGTGCTGGTCAAAAATCCGTATTCTCCCCGAGTAACCTCGTGAAGATTAGAGATAAATTCGGCATTCAATGCATCAGTACAGGCGGGCTAAATGCGCCAACTGTCTCAGTGAATAGTTGAGTATTTCGAGTACCCTGCGATCGCGCAGAGAAGAATAAGCCAGCCTGCCATCGTTACGATATTTGAGAGTCTTCAAATCCTGCAGTTTGCGAAGATCATGGAAGGCGATCTCGACTTTCACTTTCAGCGGAGTCGTATGGCTAGATAAAATAGTCATTAGTTTCTGCGCTGGTAGGTAAGAGGGGAAAGCCTAAATGGTACAAGCACCATCTAAAACGCTGACCTTGGCGGAGTTTCTACAATTGCCAGAGACCAAACCGGCAAGTGAATACATCGACGGCCAAATTATTCAAAAACCGATGCCCCAGGGGAAACACAGCGTTATTCAAGGGGAACTTGTGCCCGCGATCAACGGAGTCGTTAAGCCGAAGCAGATTGCTCGTGCCTTTCCTGAGCTCCGCTGTACCTTTGGAGGGCGTTCAACAGTTCCCGATATTGCCGTGTTCCTGTGGAACCGAATTCCCCGTGATGAGAATGGGGAAGTAGCCAACACCTTCCCGGCGGCACCCGATTGGACCATTGAAATTCTGTCTCCTGACCAAAGTCAAACGAAAGTCACCAAGAATATTCTTCACTGCCTGCAGCACGGAACTGAGGTGGGTTGGTTGATTGATCCAGGTGAACAAACTGTGTTTGTCTATCGTCCCAAACAAGCACCTGAAGTGTTCGACGAGCCTGATGAAATCATTCCTGTCGCCTCTTTTGCCAGTGAGTTGCAGCTTACGGTCAAAGCGCTGTTTGCTTGGTTATTGGAATAAGGCTGGGGTCGTTGTTACCCGTAAGCTAGCGCCACCCGGATGAGGATGCAGCAGAATCGCTGATGAGATTTCAAGCTTCCTGACTACCGCATGGCTGCCCGTTCCATCTCTCTCATACCCAAACGGCTTAATCCACGAGCTGTCTCAAGGAATAGTGGAGAATTTCAGATACCCTTTGATCGCGCAACGAATAGTAGGCCAGCTTGCCATCGTTACGGTATTTCAGAATCTTCAGATCTCGCAGTTTGCGGAGATGGTGAGAGGCTGTCGCGACTGTCACCTCCAACAGCGTGGCGATGTCGCAGACGCAGAGTTCCTGGTCGTGGCTCAGGGCATACAAAATCTTCAGTCGCGAGCGATCGCCTAACGCGCTAAAGATGATTTGGGCCATCTCCAGAGTGTCATCACTGGGCAGCGTATGGCGGACATGGTTCACCAGCTCGACGTTAAAGCATCGAATCTGGCAAATGTCCTTGGGTTTAGCGTTGCTCACGAGTGACTCAGGGGTGGGATGGGCTCATTATGGCGTATGGGCCGTGGCGAACGATAGGGACGCTTTGGTGAGGGCGGGCACAATGCGATCGCAGGCCAGCTTGCCGCCAAACAAATTTCGCGCGACGGGGCCGACTCGCAACGCCGCCCACGGCCCCATCAAAAAGAGCTCACAGCCCGGCCAGCGCAAGTGTTCATCCAACACGGGTAAGCCGTTGACGGTGGCGATGGGGTATTTTTCCCAGACCTCTGCCAACAGGGGATGAGATCGGATATCCAAGGTCGTTCCCGTGGCGAGCCAAACGCGATGGATCGGCTGATGGGCGATGCAATCATGAGCTGTGTGGTTGTCGCAGCAAACTTTCCAGGCATCCCCTTGCCACTGAGCATCTGCGACCTGACAGTGCTCGTAAAAAGTGATGTGCCCTTGCCGCTGGAGTTGTCGCAGGCGGGTCATCATCGCAGGCGTCAGGGAGCCACCGTTGCGAGCGTCCTGCACCATTTGCCACCGGGCTGCCATATCCGGTTCGGCGTGAAATGCTTTCAGGTACTTGGGGCCGAGCCAGCCTGGTTCGGCATCAAATATTTTTTCTTGGAAGGTACGCCGCGCCATCATCACGACTTTTGCACCACGCTTCACCGCCCCGACGGCCAGATGCCCACTGGTCAAGCCACTGCCCACAATCAGCACCGTTTCCCCGGCCAGTGACTTCAGTTCCGGCAAGCGGACTTGATGGGCATGGCACAACCGTTCTGGGGGATGGGTGGCGTCAATTTGTTGGGTCCAGTCGGGGTGATAGGGCTGCCCACCACCCGCCGCCAGCACCACCCGCCGAGCTAGTATGGTGTCCCCAGTGGATAGCGTTAACCGAAATCGGGAAGGTTTCTTTCTTAAGGGTTCAAGTCGAGTAACCGCAGCGGGCACCACCTGATGTTGCAACTGCCACCGCTGCATCACCGTGTCGCAGAATTCTTGAAATAGGCGCGTGCCGGGGCGATCGTAGGGTGGGTGCAGTTCGGTGTAGCGCCCCTCGGCAAAGGTGCGCAGGGCATGGGCATTGGGGTCGGGATGATGGACGGCGGGCGATCTCAACTCCGGAATTTCCTGTGCGGCAAACTGCTGTTGCCACTGGGTCATCCAGGCACCACTCGGGTCAAACACTTGGATGCGATCGCGCAGCTTCGCCTTCTTCTGCAAAATGTGGGTGACGAGGGTGAGGGCTTGCGGTCCGGCCCCAATGACGGCAATATCGGTCTGCGACTGAACCATAGCGGATGACTGAGGTTGCTCAAACAGGATGCGACCAATATGATAATGATTATCGTTGTCGATTCGCAAGCCTATGATCACCGTCGTTGCTGGCCCCTGTGGCTCCGGCAAAACGACCTGGATTCTGCAGGAACTCGCGCAGGCGTCCATGCCTGCGGTTTATGTCACGCCGGGAGTGGGTACGGTGCCCATTGATGCGACTCGGGTCGCGACGCGGTTTCCCCAGGTCGAAATTTTCCATCACCAGCCCGAAGCGGAACTGATGCAGCGGTTAGAAACGGGGGGCACCGTCTATATTGAGCTGGGCTTTCAACTAGAAATGGACATGCCGCTATTGGCAGCCCACCCCCACCGTCGAGTGGCGCTAGTGGCGCCAGAAAATCAGGACGCTGGCTGGGAGTTGTGGGCCGATGCGGTGGTGCTCGGCAATCAATCCACCCTTGACCTACAATCAGCGCAGCTTTGGCGAGCGCCGTTGAGCGGCCAAGTATTCGACCCGCCCAGTCTGGATACCTTTTGGCAAGAGTTGACCCAGGGAGCCTACGGCGAGATCCATCGGGCCAAAGGCATTTTTGAGTTGGCGGATGGTCAGGCGTTTCATCTAGATTTTGTGAATAGCTTGCCCGGCAGCGCCTATACCGACCTCAATCTGCCCCGCTGGGTGCAGGGTCGTCCCAATCGTTTTAGCGGCATTGAGGTGGTTGGGCATGAGTTGGATGAAGGGGCGATCGCCGCTACCCTGAAAGGCTGCTACTTATCCGACTCACTACTCACCGCTCACCAAGCTACGCTGAGAGACTCACGCTCCCTGGAGGCGTCATGAAAATCGCGGTACTGTCTTGTATTCACGGCAATCTAGAGGCCTTAGACACCGTCCTGCAAGAAATCGATCAGCAATCGGTGGATCAAATCTATTGCCTTGGCGATTTGGTGGGTTATGGTCCCTATCCCAACGAAGTTGTCGCCCGCATTCGCGAACTCAACATTCCCACCTGCCAAGGCTGTTGGGATGAAGACATTGTCGACGGGCTCAATGCCTGTGACTGCAGCTATCCTTCCCTGCTAGCCGAAACCCGAGGTCATCTGGCTCATGAGTGGACGAATCAGGAAGTGACGCCCGAAACCCGTGATTACTTAGCCGAACTCCCTCTGACGTTGCAACAGGACAATCTGTGCTTTGTTCACGGCAGTCCCCACAGCCAGCATGAATATCTGCTGCCCGACACTAGCGCCTTCATCGCATTGGAACGGGTTCTTGCCACCGGAGCCGACACCCTGTTCTGCGGCCACACCCACGTTCCTTATGTGCGCAACTTAGAGAATAGCCACCTCACCCTCAAAGCGGTTCACCCCGCCACACATCCATCTTCCCCCTCTCCCACGCCGCTCTCTTCCCTCAAGCGCATCATCAATGCCGGTTCCGTCGGCGAACCTCGCCACGGTCGCCCCAACGCTACTTACGTCATTTACGACACCGACACCCAACAGGCCGACCTTCGCGAAGTGGAATACGACTACGCCAAAACCTGCGCCGCCATCCTCGAAAAAGGACTGCCCGCCATCTTTGCCTGGCGACTCTCCCAAGGGTTGGAGTACGCCGAAAAAGCCGACGACCCGACTCACGTTTGTGAACGGTAGAGGAGGATAGGGAATAGGCACTAGGAGGTTAGGGAATAGATGGCAGGGCTTAGGGATTAGGAGCAATCCAACGTTCCGAACCCAACATCACAGCGATCAACCCTCCAACTCCCCATCTGCCCCACTCCCAATCTCCCTTGCTCCTCACTAACCCATCCACCCTTTTACCCTTCGACCCATCCACCCACCCACTCCCCCCGCATGACTCATTGGGCGATTCTCTCCGGCATTAATGGCAACCTTGCCGCTTACGAAGCAGTGCTCGCGGATCTCAAGCGCGTCCGCCAGCCGATTGAAGCGCTGTATATTTTGGGCGATCTGATCGGTCCCCATCCGCAATGTGAGGCATTGGTGCAACGGGTACGACAACCGCGCCGAGGGGAACTGGAACCCCAAGTTTGCCTCGGCTGGTGGGAAGAACAATGCTTCAATTTGCATGGCATGGGCAGTGATCCGGAGGCCACGGATTTACTAGACCTCATTGGCCCGGAAGGAGTTGAGCGCTTATGGAAATCAGTGTCGCGGCCGACGGTACAGTGGCTGCGATCGCTGGATTTTGGCTTCTTTGAATTCGACTGTCTGCTGATTCACGGCAGCACGGTGGGGTGCCATGACCTGTTGACACCCGAAACGCCGCCGATGCAACTGCTAGACCGACTGCTGCGGGCGGATGCCAACACGCTATTTTGTGGGCGATCGGGACAGACCTTTCAACTGCAAATTCCGGAGGGGGCAGTGACCTCTACTGTGACGACATTGGATGCCCCCGCCCAGACCATGACCCAGACGGTGAGCGATCGCCAAATTGTCGGCGTTGGCAGTGTCGCCAAAGAATCGGGGAAGGCGACGTATACGCTGTACAGTCCTTACACCAATGCAGTGACTTTCCGGTCAGTGCGCTACGGCACCCAAGGCAAAGGGTTTGGCTGAGAATGGCATGGGTGTCTGCTGGGCCAATATGCTGGGCAGGCTGTTTATACCGATTCTTTAGCACCAGGCTACACTTCTGGTCTCTCCCGCTCCCTGGCCCCCAGAGCGCTCCGAATCGATCTGTAGCGCGATTTTGGAGAACTGGTATTACCCCGTAGGATTCTCGTAGGCTTGTCAAAACTGGGCTGTTGGCATCACTAACGAGGCAACTCGGGAGGCGATGCCAGAGGTCAGCTCGGGATGGCAGGTCAGTTTTGTTGGGTCTTTCTAGGGTGGTGTCTCCATGAGCCTTATGTCCGGAACCAACAACCCGGCAATTATCCGGCTAGACAATGTTGGCGTGACCTATGCCGATGGCAATGTGGCACTCCAATCTATATCGCTACAGCTCCACCGGGGAGAGTTTGCCGTGGTTTTGGGGGCATCGGGAGCCGGTAAATCGACCTTGCTGCGGACGATGAACCACCTCACCCCTCCTAGCCAAGGCAGAGTGTGGGTTGCAGGGCGGGGTGATGGCACCGATCAAAATCTGCATCCCTTGGTGGATGCCCAGGCGGTGCGATCGCATCGCCAACAGACCGGCATGATCTTTCAACAGCATCAACTGATCGAGCGTCAGTCCGCCCTTCAAAATGTGCTCATGGGTCGGCTTGGCCACTATGCTTTCTGGCGCAGTCTGTTGCCCCTGTCTAAACCAGACCAGCAGCTCGCCCTCGACTGTTTGCAGCGGGTCGGCCTGATTGACAAAGCTCTGACCCCCGTCAATCATCTCAGCGGCGGTCAACAACAGCGGGTGGGCATAGCTCGAGCCCTGGCCCAGCAACCCCGGCTCATGCTGGCCGACGAACCCATTGCCAGCCTCGATCCGGCCAGCGCCCATGGGGTTCTGTCGCTGCTCCGCACCATCTGCAAAACCGATGGCATTGCGGCCCTGCTGAGCCTGCACCAGGTAGAATTCGCGATGACCTATGGCGATCGCATCATCGGCCTAGCTCAAGGGCGTATTGTTTTTGACGCACCACCTGATCAGGTGAGCGATCGCGATTTAGAGCAGATTTATCATTCTGCTTCACGGCCACAACCCTCGGCATTGCCTGCAGACAAACCAGCCCATTCAATAAATTCTGACTAATCGGATTTAAGGGGAACCGATGCCAGATTGTCCCGCATCAATCAAACCCTCCAGTTAGGTTAGAGGCAGCAGTTTTCACGTTAGATTGATTCAGGCAAGATCAGGCACAAAAGCGCCCTCCAGAGCATTTGAACACCGTATTAGAAACAAAGCATTAGACCATCATGATTGACCTTAGGGTGAAACCAGTTTTCTCTGGCATTGTTTGCATGGGCTTAGTGGCGATCTCGGGCTGCAACGGTGCCTCTACCGTAGACGCCACCGCCGATAGCGCATCCGACCAAGCTGGCGTAGATAGCAATCCGACCAAGCTAGTCGTAGCCTTACTGCCCGACGAAAACGCCGCTACCATCATTCAGGACAATGAAGGGTTATCCAACTATCTCGCTGAAACCCTCGATAAAGAAATCGAGCTGGTGGTCACCACCGACTACTCTTCCATGATTGAAGCAGCCAGCATCGGGCGCATTGACCTCGCCTACTTTGGCCCCCTCTCCTACGTACTCGCCAAGACCAAAAGCGATATCGAACCCTTCGCTGCCCGCCTAGAAGATGGCTCCACGACCTACACCTCGGTCATTATCGGCAACGCCGAAGCGGGCATTGATGAGTTTGACGACATTGCCGGTCAAACCGTAGCCTTTGGCGATCCAGCCTCTACTTCCAGTCGCCTGTTCCCCGAGCTGACCTTGGCCCAAGCGGACCTCACCGCAGGTGAAGACTATGAAGCAGTGTTCTTAGGAGCTCATGATGCGGTGGCTCTGGCAGTGCAAAATGGCAACGCTCAGGCGGGCGGACTCAGCCGTCCCATCTTTGATTCGCTGGTAGAAGCGGGCACCCTCGACCCGAGCCAGGTTGTGGTGATTGCCGAGTCTGAGCCGATTCCCCAGTATCCTTGGACCCTGCGGGCCGATTTAGACCCCGATCTTAAAGCTGACATCCGCGCTGCCTTCCTCAGCCTGGACGATGAAACGATCCTCGCACCCTTTAAAGCCGACGGCTTTGCCGAAATGACGGATGAGGACTACGACGGCATTCGCCAAGCGGGCGAACAATTGGGACTCGACCTGGGTGAATTTGTTCAGTAGTGCATCCCTCCATGAACCGCCCCCCAGACTCTATTCCGAGTGAATCTAGTGATCGCCTGCTGCGCCAGTATCAGCGGGGATGGACGCGGCAACTGGTGCGGGCTGGCTTCCTGGGGGGCGTGATTGGGATTAGCTTTATCGTGGTGGAGCTGTTTGATGGCGAGCGATTAGTCGCAGGCTTGCCAGCGATCGCTCAGCTCCTAGGCGAAATGTTGCCCCCAGATTTCAGCCGCTTTCCCCAGTGGATCAAGCCGATTGTGGATACGCTGGCGATGAGCATTGCCGGAACCGCGATCGCGGTCGGCCTTTCCTTGCCGCTGTGCTTCTTGGCAGCTCGCAACACGACTCCACACCCGGTGCTCTTTCACCTCACGCGGACCCTGTTGAATATCGCTCGGGCCATTCCCGAACTCATTCTTGGAATGATTTTGGTCGCCGCTGTCGGATTTGGCAAACTACCGGAGACCTTAGCGTTGGGGCTGCATTCCGTCGGCATGATGGGGAAGTTTTTCGCGGAAACCATTGAGCTCAGCGATCCGGCCCCAGTCGAAGCCGCCCGCTCCGTTGGGGCGACGGAACCTCAAGTAATTATCCACAGCGTGTTGCCTCAGGTGCTACCACAAATAGGCGATATCACCTGCTACCGATGGGAATATAACTTTCGAGCATCGATGGTTTTGGGCGCGGTCGGTGCCGGTGGCATTGGCTTAGAAATTATTAGCGCCCTCAGAGTTTTGCAATACCAGCAGGTTTCCGCGCTGCTGCTGATTGTTCTACTCATGGTGACCATCGTCGATAGCTTGAGTAGCTATTTGCGCAAAGGCTTTGTCAAATAAACGGCGAGGGTCGGGCAAGGACGCAGTTCAAGATCAGGCGATCGCAGTGGCGTAGAGCCTCACGTCATCAAAGCCAACATACCTGTAGAGTGCGTGCCTGAATCTCATTCTCAAAAAGGCTGATCGACGAAATCGCCAAGTCATCATCGTTGTCAGCGCCGCCAAAGCAACTTATACGGTTTTAGCTTTGAAATGTCCCACATGCAGTTTTTGGGGCTCTACCACAGAACAAAGATAGAGCGAATTCTGGACAGTAGCTATGTGGGATATTGCAAAATCAAATTGGTAAAACACCCTCTCAGGGGCGCATCGCAGATTTACAAGTTCATTGATGCGTTTAGAGCGAGCATCTTGCCCGCAAGCAGGAATCGAAATACAAAATTGAGCGGCACTCAAGCGTAAGCTTTTCAAGCAGACCAACGCCATGTTGTGACGCCTCGTTTGCTTAAATAATTAGGGAGAAGAGATGCTTGGGCGCTGACCAAAGATATTAATAGTTGAGAGTTATACGGTTTCAGTCTTGAAACGCCACAGATAAAAATCTGACTGTTGCCAGTTAGGCATTGCGTATCAAGACTCTGTTCCCACTTCCGATGTGTGGTATTCCAAACTCAAATTGGTACTTAGATACAGGAAAAGATGCAAGTTGATAAATCTCATCATTCTGTAGTCCTTGGAGAAGAGGCTGCAAAAAAATAAAGTTTGGTAAGAATAGTGGGTTTCAGACGGAACTAAAACGAAGGATTGACGTTTTTTTTCAAAATCCAGATCGCAAGATGCGAGATTGTCCACAAATGTATGCAAAAACCATTATCTTGCTGCTGAGTTTTTTCGGATTATATGCTCTATTAGTTTGGGTTGCGCAGACATGGTGGCAGGTCATTCCCTTGTGCATCATGCTTGGTGTCGTTACGGCAAGCATTGGTTTTGGGATTCAACATGACGGCGCCCATCACGCCTATTCTGATTCGCGATGGGTAAATAAACTTATGGCGATGAGCTTAGATCTGATTGGCGGTAGTTCTTATATTTGGCATTGGAAGCATAATTTCTTCCATCATACTTATACCAATATTGCTGATCATGACATGGATTTGAATGTGGGGATTTTTGGGCGACTTGCTCCTTCTGATTCGCGCTTCGCCTTCCACCGTTGGCAACATTATTATTTGTGGTTTCTGTATGGATTGTTAGCGATTAAGTGGCATTTTTATGACGATTTTTATTCTCTAATCTCGGGCAAAATTGGTGATCGCCGCTATCCACGTCCTAAACCCAGCAATCTAGCGATATTTTTGGGCGGTAAACTAGTATTCTTCGGGCTTGCCTTTGTGATTCCATTACACGTTCATACGCTATGGCAAGTTTTAGCAGGCTATGGATTAGTCGCTGTCGCCTTGGGGTTAGTGCTGAGCATCGTATTTCAACTAGCGCATGTGGTCGAAGCTGCCGATTTTCCATCACCAATTGTCGAATTGAATCTCATTGAGAAAGAGTGGGCAGTTCATCAGATCGAAACAACAGTAAACTTCTCTCAAAATAACCATGTAATGACATGGCTCCTGGGTGGTTTGAATTTCCAGGTCGAGCACCATTTATTTCCTAATATCTGCCATGTCAACTATCCTGAAATTTCTAAAATCGTGGAGCAGACTTGTCGAGAATATGGAGTGAGATATAACCAACATTATTCTTTTCGGTCAGGATTATTATCCCATTATCGTTGGTTACGAAAAATGGGAATGACTGCTTAGACTTTTTGGGCCTTTCTCGGGAATGCGATCGATAGTGCGCTAATACAAATTTGAAGTGCAACAGATACTGATGATGCTTGGAAAAGTACTTCGTGAGACAGGGCTATTTCATTTTCAATTAGAAGCTTTTATATCTAGGACCTCAGGCTGTACGAAGCCTCTGAAAATGGCCTTAAACTAGCGAAGATAAGATAGTCATACGGTTTTAGTTTTGAAATGTCCCACATGTAATTTTGGGGGCTTTACCACATAACAAAGAAAGATAGAGCGACTTCTAAACCGCAGCTATGTGGGACATTTCAAGAACAAATTGGTATTACAACCCATGCACATTCCTCATACGAATGCAGGGAGTTTTCGAAAAATCCGCTACGGCTTCCAAGATGAGTAATACAGAAAGTCCCACACCAGTCACAGTATCGTCAGGCATCATCGCCATCAATCATCAGGCTCATCCAGGTGCTCTGAGGCTTCCTGATACAGATTAAAGATGTGGTCGTCTTTTAAGCAGTAGAACACACTGCGCCCCTGCTTGCGATAGCTGACTAACCGCATCGTCCGCAGCACCCGCAACTGATGGGAAACGGCAGATTCGCTCATGTCCACCGCCGCCGCTAGCTCCCCCACCCGCAACTCTTTCAACGCTAGGGCCGACAAAATTCGCCAGCGGTTGGGATCCCCAAGCACGCCAAAGAATTCAGCCATCCGCTGAGCCTTTTCCACACTCAAAATTTCGCTAACTGGGATATCTACCCCGATCGCCGGCATGGTTTTGTCTTCAGAGTCGGACATTCATTCGCCGTCAATTCTCAACAGCAGCACCTTAGTCTTACAGTTTGGCATCTCAACCAAAGCTAAAGAATGTATACCTAAATACCTGAACAGGCATTCAAGCGTTGTACACTTATGAACAGTTGTTCAAGTATGTGCCATTCTATCGGCTGAGGAGATTGCCATGACAACTGTTACTCAAATGAAATGTGCCTGTGACTCTTGCTTGTGCATTGTCGACACCAGTAAAGCGATCGAAAAAGCAGGTCACTATTACTGCAGCGAAGCCTGCTCCACTGGTCACACCGAAGGTTCCGGCTGTGGCCATACCGGCTGCACTTGCCATAGCTAAGCGCTTTGCCACAGCAGAACGGCCTCCTTCAGTAAGTCAGGGAGAGTCGTTCTGCCTTTCTGCAGCGATGCCAAACAAGTGTCTCGGTAACTCTCGCCAGCATTTGGCTGAAGCTGTCGTATCAGCTATGGGTGGGGCATCTCTATGGTGAGGACTGAGTTGGCCTCGATGAAGCAGTGTGTTAATTATGCCTCCACTGAGAAATTGCCCCTTGGTTATCCCAAAATTTAACTTCAGCCATGGCCCCATTGATCAACGTGAACTGTGGGGGCTGATGGCCAATATCAACGTCCAGCAAAACTGGATAATCAACTTCTCCAAGGCAAGCTTGTAGGGCTTCCTGGTAGGAAAGCGCCTCTGGATGCTCAGGATTAGGGCCAGCACTTCGCCCGAACAGTAGCCCCGACAATCCTTCAAACCAGCCGTGACGTTTCAGAAACAATAGCGTTCTTACCAGGTCTGGCGGCGGCATTGACACATTCTCCAAGTAGAGAATGGTGCCTTGCTCGCCTGACTGCTGGATAAACGTGGGAACGTCGCCGTATGGAGTTCCCGCTAGTAGGGCGATCGTGTCCAAGCATCCCCCAATCAATCTCCCTTGAAAGGTGACAGCAGTAGTGTCATCGCCCAGTCGTTTCCAGCAGGTAGTTTCCGTCAGGTTGAGCGGAGCATCGGCCTGTTCGGCAAAGTCAGTGAACTGGGTTTGGTACATCTGTGATGAGTGTTGCCTAACTCGCGTCTCGAAATCAGCAGCCAGAACCGCCAAAGATGAGGTCGTTAACGGATCAGTTTGAGTCGGGGCCAGATCCATCAGGTTGGGGCCATGGGCGGTTGCCCAACCTGAGACCAGGGAAAGCGGAAGCAGTAGGGTGCTGATATCCGAGAAGCCCATCACCCACTTAGGCGGCATGTCCTTGAAAGTTGCGAAAGGAATGAGTTCAAGTAGCTCCGTCGCCAGCTCGCCACCCCAGGGAGGAATAATGGCGGCAACCTCAGGATGCTGCAAAAATCCGGAGAATTCTCGAGCACGGTCTTCCTTAGGAGCACTGGCGTCTTTGTATTCATGGCGCAGACATTGACCTTCGATGATGGAGTAGCCCTCAGTGCGTAAATGTCCCAAGACCAGATCCAAACGAGCCTGCAATGGGCCCGGCACTCCCGAAGATGGTGCTGTAACCGCGATTAGGCTGCCTGGTTTTAGCGGTTTGGGAAAGCAAATCATTGGGTTACTCCAAGACGTTTTGAGGAATGGTTGCTGTGATCTGGACCCAGCGGTCTAGAAATTCAGAAACAGATAGCGACCAGCGTTTTACGGATTCCGCATCGGCGCTTTTAGGCATGTAAGCGATGTCGATGTCACGCAGTACTAGGCCCAAGAAAAGATTTGACTGCATCTCGGCTTGCAGCACATCAATGGAGAAAAAGGAGCAAGAAATGGCCCATCATTAATGCCTGGAGGGTTA
>CAZFWL010000019.1:7907-14512 GCA_964522775.1 uncultured Halomicronema sp. | reverse complement strand
AAGCTAACAAGTCAGGGATTAGCATTTGAGCCAATCCCTGACTTGTTGGTGTATGATTCAGCATTACTCTCAGCAATTAACTCTGCCAAACATTTCGAGCAGAGCAGCTAACCAGCGTCAGCTTGGTCACTAGCCTTAGTGGAAAACTCTGGGCAATAGCCTTCTGCGGCCACCGGGAAAGTATGCATTGGGGAGACAGGATTGCCACAGCGGGGTTGTTGCCAGTAGTTGCAGTTAAAGCAACACTGCACTGAAGAGTTGAGTGTTGCTGGAGCATTAGCCTGACGTAGGAGCGACTGTTGGCCCACACCACGAATAATCAAATCGTTGCCCTGCCAACGAATTTGCACTACTCCCGTATCAGCCAGTCGGCTCCAGCGAGGGTCTTCGCGGATTTCAGGCGGAAGGTTCAAGATAATACCATCGTCTTCAGTGTCGGCAACTTCCCCTTCAAACACCGTATCGGGGGCGGCGGGTTGCAGAAAAGTATCGGTTGTGGGTAGTTCGACCGGTTGAGAGGCTGATGGTAAGTGCAGCTTATAGCGGCTTTGCAACTCTTCGAGACCCGCTAAATCGGCTAAGTAGTTGGGCAACCCGTGGACAAACAATACGTGATGGGGCCGCAAATTATGGATCAGCTGAGTGGTGCCTGCACCATCGCTGTGGGCGCTGAGTAGGTACGTTTCGAGATAAGCTTGGCCCTGCTCAAATTCGTCGCTCAGATGTTCGAGCCAGGCCAGGGTTGCTTGGTAATGGGCATCATCCTGATCGAGGCCCGCATTAACCACACTATTTGCCAGCTCATCCGGTAGAAAAATGCGCCAGGGCCGGTCACCCCACCGAGCCAGTTCACTGAGATCGGCATTGTGGTAGCCAGTGGCAATGGTGGGATGTCCTGGTTCCTGAGGTAACGGTTGGGGAAGGCGCTGAATCCGTGGCAAGATGCGCTCGTCCCAAAATAAGGGCTGATGTCGCGCAAAGTTTTGCACATTTTTGGGCAAATGGGGCAACAGTTCTAAATAAATGTCGCAAGCCTCAGCGACCCAACCATCCACCCAGACGGTGACATCCTTACCGGTGAAGTGATGATGGCTCCGCAAGAGCATAAGTAACTCTTGTCCCAAACCAATCAGCGGTACAGGCAGCAAAACATTGTGGCCAGCGGCTAATACTTGGTTGAGCTGATCAGCTAAGCGGTTTTCTTGTTGGCGACGATGTGGGTATCGAGCCGTGCCTTGGGTGCCTTCCAGAATAAGAGCATCGGGTTTCAGACCTCGCAATTCATCCAGCGGCAAGCCATCCGCCAAGCGAGAGTTTGATAGGAAAAAATCACCGGTGTAAAAAACGCTGTAGGTCTGGTCGTCAGCGGCATAGGTGATGAGCACGCAAGCAGCCCCAGGGAGATGTCCAGCGGGCCAAAGTTTAGCGGTAAGGCCTGGAGCCAATTCGACCGAATGCCGCCAGGGCAACCGTTGGCAAAAGTCAGCCCCATTGGGCAAAGAAACTTCAGGCCAGTTGAGAGGCAGTAAGTCAGCCGTAGCGGCGCTGCAATAGATCGGCAATTGGGGCCAACGGCGATGCAATGCTAGCAGTGATCTCCCGTGGTCGGGATCGGCATGGGTGCAAAAGACAAAGTCAAACGGCACCGACTCATCGCCAGTCAAGGATTCGAGAGTTGCGAGTCCACAATCCAATAACAGGCGATAAGGACCGATTTGCAGTTGTAGGCAAATGCCCTCGTCAGCGTGACCGACACCATAGGGCAAACAAGATAAAACGCTCACCGACTCACTATCTAGCCTAATAGACCCGTAACAACAACAAAGCCCGAGCTACATTGCTTGCCTAGCCCCTTTAGCAGCGACTACGGTCAAGCCATGTGGAATGAAATCAAGCTTCGCTAGCGGCCGCCTAATGGGCCGATCCGTTGCCGTGATAGTTATCAGTATCGTAAAACCCGTTGCGAGTGCCAAAAAACAACGTGGCAATTACAAAGAGGCCTGTGAGGACTAACAAAACTGCTTTGATATCCATAGCTATGCAAGAAAAGGTCTGAAGTTATCGAATTTTAATGGACGAGTCAAAAATCTGGACGGCAGTCTTGGCATTGCCCTGAATCTGCACTAACTGACCCGAACAGGATGATCCTACCAACGGACTCCAGTAATTTTATGAACCTTAATACGGGCTTTGGAAACGCTGGTGATCGCTCCCGCCCCCTAGAATCATCGCTATCACTATAGTAATTCTAGTTAAGAGTGAGAGTAAGGCCATCCTTAACTAGAATTACTACAATTGATGTTTCCTGCATTCCTCAATTATGCAACATCGAAACTTAAACACTTTGTAGTTCTAGAGAATTCACGAAATCGTAGATTTTGTGGGCTAAATGGCGTTTGCTACAGGGGGGGACGACCTGTCTATGCTCCTGGCGACCCAACAGAATTGCTTGATTCGAGTCACTACCAAAACCGCTGTCAGGTTGGTCAATGGGGTTGGCCACGATCGCATCCAATCCTTTTTTCTGCAACTTTTGCCGAGCAGGCGATTCAATCTCTCCCGTTTGGGCGGCAAAGCCAATGAGAAGCTGGTGCGCCTTTTTTAGGCTGGCGAGATGAGCGGCAATGTCCGGCACTGGGGCAAGGGGCAACTCTTTAGGAAGCTCGGCTTTCGGTAGTTTCTGTGGAGCGAGATCGCGGGGCTTCACATCCGCCACGGCTGCCGCCATCACAATCCAGTCAGCTTGAGGCAGTTGCGCCACCAATGTTTGCTGCATTTCGGCAGCAGTGGTAACAGCAATTTGCTGTACCCCTGTCAGGGCCTGTTGGTGCTCTGCTGCCATTGGCCCATGTACTAGCGTTACGGTTGCCCCGCGATGGGCTGCAGCTTGGGCCAGGGCAACCCCCATTTTGCCCGTCGCAGGATTGCCAATGAATCGTACTGAATCGAGATATTCGTGGGTACTGCCTGCACTAATTAATAGATGCTTACCCGCTAAATCACGTCGCCCTCGGGTTAGCAACAACGAGTCAATCACGGCCAAAATTTCCTGCGGTTCGGCCATGCGGCCCTGCCCCACGCGATCGCACGCCAACCGTCCTGAGCCTGGAGTGATCGCGTGATAACGTGGGTCGGTCAGTAGTTGTTGCCAGTTGCGCTGCACCTGCTGCTGTTGCCACATGTCAGTGTTCATCGCTGGCACCACCAATACGGGACAAGTGGAAGCCAGCACCGTATTGGTCAGCAAATTGTCTGCCATGCCATGGGCCAGTTTACCCAAAGTGTTCGCCGTTAGCGGCGCAATGACCAGCAAATCAGCCGCTTCTCCCAGGTCGATGTGCAGAGGTCGGGAATGCGTTGCCGCCCAAAACTCGCGATCGGTATAGGCTGGATGGCGGCACAGCGTCGCTAAAGTCAACGGCGTGATGAACTCTTGGGCTCCTGCCGTCATCACCGGAATCACCTCGACATCCGCTTTTGCCAGACTCGAAGCAACTTCACAGATTTTGTAAGCAGCAATGCCGCCGCTCAGTCCCAAAATGACGCGGTGAGGGGTCGTTGCTGCGGCCGTTTTCATGAATTTCGTTGGGGGTAAACGGTTTACTCCTCATCAAACGGCTCGTTGTCGAGTAAGTAGGTATAGTTCTGCACTAGCTCGGGTCGCTGAAAGGCGACTGCTCTGAGCAAATGCCAGTCTTTAAGACCATCAAAAGCACTGTCGTAGGCATCTTGCTCTAGTCGTTTAGCAAGCTCGGCAATGGATTCACGGGTCATCGCCGAGACCGACTCTTGAGAAACATCATTCAGTGTGCTCATGCTAACTCCCCCAGGTTTCTTCACTTTTGTCGGTGATATTGTCGAGACAACCGAACTACTCAGCCATTGCTGACAGCGAAAGATCCTTAGTCAGAACCCATGTTCAGCCTAAGTTCACCGCCAGTCACTCTAATAGCCTTTGCCTACAATCACTTGCCGACATCAGTTACCCTCATCTTAAAAGTTGGCCAGGGAATGCGATCGCCCCCGCGTCAAAACTTATCGAAGCAACAATTCGCGGACACTTCCCTATATAAGTTCACCATTGCTGGCCAATCACTCCGTCGTCTCACTGGCAGACGGCTCCGCTGCCGCTAGAAGACATGAACGTTAAGACTGACAAACTAGCGCTTGTCGGCTTTTTGCTCTCGTGAGCTACTATTAGCGAAAAAGCGCCCGAGTTGTTATTCAGCATCAGCCCTGTGGACTCTTTGCCCCCTTCTCAGCGACATTCGCTCCAGATTTTGCCCTCGGCGAGAGCGAGAAACCGTGGTCCCGTCTTGGGTACCGCTTTTTTTCTGCTGGCCGTGGCCTGGCTCATCTCGACCGAAAGTCCGCTCATTTTTGGGCGATCGCTGAACCTACTGCCGTTCGTCGGCGAAGTCGACTCAGCACCTCTGGCCATGGAAACGGGAGACCCTTACATTCGCGCCCTTATGCGCACCATTTCTGTTGCCGAGTCGCATACCTCGGCTCCGTATCACACGCTATATGGCGGACAACGGATCAACGATCTGACTCAGCACCCTGATCTTTGCGTAGAGATCGTGGCTGGCCCCAATACCGGCGATTGCACCACTGCGGCTGGGCGATATCAGTTTTTGAGCACCACCTGGCTAGAAAAGGCCAAACAATACCACCCAGAACCGCCTCAATGGTATTCGTGGTGGGCAGACTACAGCTTCGAACCGGCTTACCAAGATGTTGTTGTTTACCGCTGGCTGAGCGATGCCAATGCTTGGAACGCTGACCTTGCTAACTTGTTACGTCAGGGGCATGTCGAGGATGTGTTTTATCTCCTCTCGGGCACTTGGACTAGTCTGGGCTACGGCAGCGAAGATAACGCTGTGACGCCCCACCTGCAAGAGATTTATCAGCAAATGCTGCAAGAAGAACTTGCCTCAGCCCAATAGGGGTGACAAGCTAGGTTGTTGCGAATTTCAATCTTGCAACCGACGGTAACTAGCAATTAGGACGCTTATCGGCAGCTGAGTCTGAATCAGGGACGATTTGTAATGCTCCGTAAGCCTGCGTCGACAAATAGGTCTGCGCCGCGGTTTGAATATCGTTGGGAGTCAGTTGCTGAATCGCATTGGGATAATGCACAGCATGGTGCAACTGCCCGGTGAGCGTCTGATAGTAGCCATATAAACCGGCTAGGTCACTGGGGCTTTCGCTGCCAAATACATAGCGGTTGGCCACTTGAGTTTGGACTCGCTGCAACTCTTCTGGCGCGACTGGTGACTCTTGTAAGCGCTTGAGGTGAGCAACGATCGCTGATTCCACCGCTTCAATATTCTCCGTCGGCAGGCTAGCGGCGATCGTAAACACCCCTTGCTGCCAGTAAGACATATTGCTAGCAGCAATGCTGGTGACAAGTTGCTGCTGTTCTCGCAAATCGCGGACGAGTCTGGACAAACGGCCCCGCGCCAAAATCGACGTCAGCACATCTAACGTGTTGGTTTGCTCTACGTCTGTGAGGCCAGGCACTCGCCAGCTGAGGACCAACCGGGCTTGCTGCAGCGAAGCGTCAACATAGCGATGGCGTTGGATGGATGCAAACGGTGCTTCCGGAGCCGAGCGAGTGACCTGAGTCGCGGGATTGCGGCTCTCGTCAGCACAAGACCGTCGAGCGAGCGCTTGCTCAAAGCCAGCAGTTACGGTTTGAATGAGCTCTTCTTCCGGCAAGTTGCCAACGGCAACAGCGGTGATTCTTTCAGGCTGATACCAATATTGATGAAAATCCTGCATCTGATCAGCCGTCAACGACTCAACCACCTGAGTCGAACCCAGAACCGGACGACGGTAAGGTAACCGGTCAAAGGTCATGGCCATCGAGCGGGCGAAAATACGGCGGCGAGGGTTGTCGTGGGCGCGGGCGATCTCTTCTAAAATGACCGAGCGTTCGCGTTCAAACTCTAACTGCGCTAACCGCGGATTTAGCACAAGCTCGATTTGTAACGGCGCTAAGGCAGCAAAATCTGACGGTGCACTGGTGAGATAAAAATGCGTGTAGTCCTGACTGGTGGCAGCATTAGCGACTCCGCCACGCGCTTCGATACGACGCTCAAACTCCCCTGACTGCAGTTGCTCTGTACCCTTGAAAATCATGTGCTCAAGATAGTGAGCCATGCCATTAATGGTGTCCGATTCGACGGCGGAGCCCACTCGAAACCAGAGACTCAAGTTGACCGCGTCCGTCGGTGTCTGTTGGACAATGATGGTGAGTCCATTATCTAATCGCCGCACGGTAGGGACTGCTAGAGCCGATTGAAACGAATGGTCGGCGATCGCGGATGTCATTAAGCTAGGGTGCTCCGAGAGAATGGCTAACTTCAACTATCTTAACGGCTGCGATCGGAAAACTTACATGCTCTCTGAAGTTCTCAAAAAAATGTTGATTTGCTGTAATCAAGAGACCTAAATCAGGAAAAAGTCTGCTGGCAGGAGCGGGGCAAGTTCGGGAACCCAGGGTTGGCAGGCGTCAATTGAGGGGACGAATTGCGGCGCGGGAGGACGATGGCTGGGGGCGATCGCTAAGCGGTAGGATGCAGAAATGTACTTGCTTC
>CAZFWL010000019.1:0-7877 GCA_964522775.1 uncultured Halomicronema sp. | reverse complement strand
TATAAGTTAGCGGCTAATCATGGATCCGTTACCACCCCTCACCACCGACACTCTCTGGGAGATCTTGCATGAGCAGTTGGCTGATGAAACGGTCAACCGCCTGGTGTGGCACTATTTGGGCTATCGTTACGACGCCGATCAAGACGTCTGGGACAACAGTGCCGTTGACTCCACTTGGACAGAGAAGTATCCAACCCCGCCGAACTTTATCGAGAGCCGTCCCGCGACAGTGCAGTTGACACGCTCGATTCCCAAGGAAAACAAACAGCTTTTAAAGGAATATTTGGGCTTCAAAGGGTATAGCGTTGATCAGCTAGTGCCTCGCCTCACGCGACGAGCCACCATGACCAACTGGCTGCTGAGCTATATGAAACAGCAGGGGTTGCTGTCTTAACTCAACCCGCTCCTGGCAATGAACGGTTGGGATGGAGCAATGTTAGGAAGCGTCGCTGGTTACCGGACGACAAATCCCAAAGACCGAAGTGTAGCCGTGGAGAAAAGTCGTTCCACCGACTGGGCCAATTTCGCCCCCGCAGAAAAAGCCGCCCAGGGGTAAATCGCCCACAAATTCTTGAAAGAGTTGGGCGTCAAAATTAGGTTTTTGATACAACCCTTCCCCTCGCCCTAAGCAGGCAAACATGAGCGCCCCAAGTGGCGTAGTATCTGCCAGTTTATGTTCACTGCGGTACTGGATGAGCAGAGTTTCAAGGTCATCAGCAGAGGTGCGGGCATCGCGCAAATGAAACTGAATACGCTGCCCCACGCGAAGGCGATCGCCCACGGCAAGAGCCCCCAGACGCGGATCAACGCCCAGTAAGTTGCGAATCAAGAAGTCACCTGGCTGCAAGTTTTCTTTGAAGCCGTTTTGAACAATGCCCACCTGCAAGGAGTCTTGAGCCAATTCCCGATCAGCTTCACTCAGGTCTTGTAGGATATCTTGTAGAGCCGCGAGTGGTGTTTGCGTTTCGCCGCCGAAATCGTCGCATTCTTCGAGTTCCAGCACAATATTGCGATCGCTCGCGGCAATGCGAAACGGTCGACCAATGGGGCGGCAGCCCTGGGCCACAATCGCGTCTAGGGTGACACTGCCCGATATCGCGACGCCAACCACGCCCTCGATTTGCCGAGTCCCATTCAGAAATAGGCTGCTCTGGCGTTGTAAACCACCACCAGTAGTGGCCAAACCGCCCACTTTGACCGCACCAGGATAGGCATAATCAAGACCTTGTAGCAGCTCGGTAATACTGGCGGTAAAAGGATCGGCCAGCAAGATAAAGCTGGGTTGATCGGCGGGTGAAACGCCAATTTTTCGGGTCCACGCGTCTGGGGGACTGTCTAAATCGGGCAGGTCGGCTTCAGTGAGGGCAAAGGGCTGAATAGTTGCGCCAGGAAGCGACGCGACACAAAGACTAAGGCCAGGGCTTTGCTCAACCTCTTGAGCAGAGCTCGCCGGTGGCGTGCCCACCACGCCACCTCCACTACAACCAATCAAACATGGCAGTGGCAGCGCTTCATTTAGTAAGGGAAGCAACCGCGCAAATTCGCTCGCATAGGCAGCAGAGATAAAGACTAAACCCAAATCAGGAGATGTGTGTAGCTGAACTTGGATCTGTTCAACTAAGTCTTGAATAGCCATCTCTAGAGAGGCTTTGGTGGATAAGGCACTAACCCACTGCATAGATTGAACGGTTTCGGGCATGGTTCTCTCCTTAATGGGATAGCCGATCAGAAATTGCGATCGCCATCGCGCGGTATGACTGCTGACGTTGAGCAGCTAGCCGCGATGCGATGTATTTTTCTCTCCGACGTCCTCCAGCTACGGCAACTTAACCGTTTTGCATCAGAATGGCATGCGACTGCAAATTATAGATATCAGTCGGGCCAGAGCGCTAGTACCAGCCTAAGCCAAATGTCTAGCGTTATTACAGCAAGACGACAAAACTGAATCTTGCGATAGATAGACCTCCTGCCCTCTGGATGATGTCAGCCGCAAGAACATCTAATAATCTATTCGTTAGAGAAAATGCATGGGCTAAACACCGAACAAACAGTAAGGTTTTTGGCCCTACAGCAACTTCTAATTAGGCTGTAGCTTACGTAAATAAGGGTGCTAGCTCTTCATTCCTTAATAAAGGAATATTACAAGATGGCGGCTAGAGTGACTGCTGTATGAACGTTTGCCACTATTTACACCGTTCTAACCAGACTTGAAGGTTACACTGGCCGAGAACATACGCTGCGTCGCTAATTCTTACGTATTTAGCTGACTGTAGCTAACTCAGATCGAGGATATTTAATAGGGTTCCTATGAGCAACAACATTCAAGAGAAAATTCAAGAAGAGCTGCAGGCGGCTCGGAGTGCTTGCGACACCTCTGGATCAAGCTCATCAGAGTGCGCTGCTGCTTGGGATGCGGTAGAAGAACTGCAGGCCGAAGCTTCTCACCAGCGTGAAGATGGTAGCTCCAAGAAGACTTCGTTGGAAGCTTACTGTGACGCGAATCCCGACGCTGACGAGTGTCGCGTTTACGAAGACTAGAGCGTGACGCGAGTATCGTCATTACCTAACAGCAAAAAGCCGCCCTGTCATCAGGGGGGCTTTTTTAATGGGCCAGAAGGTGGGTGACAGCTCTAGCTTTAGTAGTAGGTCCCCACTTTGCGGTGGTGAACAGCGGTCACCCCGTCGGGGTCAGACACTTTTCCTTCCTCTACAGTGCAGTAGACGATCCAGTGATCGCTGACTTCCATGCGGCTGGTGACGGTGCATTCCAGATAAGCCAGAGCATCGCCGAGAATGGGGGAACCGTTTTCTGCTGGTCGGTTGCGAATACCGGCAAAGCGATCGCCCCCCGGTGGAAAGCGCTTTAAGAAGTGCTTCATCAAGGCAGCGTAGTTGCCTTCTTCCAAAATGTTGAGCACAAAGGTATCGCCTACCTGCATTAAGGACTCGATCGCTCGATCCTTTGCAACAGCAACGGTAAAGCCCAACGGCTGAAAACTGGCTTGAGAGACCCAGGAAGCGAGCATCGCGCTAGACACGTCGCCTTTTTGTGCGGTGATGATGTACAGGCCGCTGCTAAGGCGTCCCAGTGCTTTTTCCATCTCTGCATTCAGGGACTTCAGCTTTTTCAGCTTTTTGGCTTGGGCCAGGAGTTGGCCAAAGTCAGTACCCGCTTCATCACAAAGTTGGTAAACATTTTCATCGGGAGTGTCTTTGATGCGAATCGGGTTAAAGCCGACGCGCAGTTCTAAGTCTTGAAAACGAGTGGCCAGGGTATCGATCGGTTCATCATCCCCACCGTAGGACTCAAATAGCCCAACCGCCTGCTTATCACTGACTGCCGCCAAAATCGTGCCGAGAGCGGCTTGTGCTACCGTCGCATCGCTAGCGGGCGGCATCCCAATCACAAGGCCCCGAGCGCGGCCCACCAGTTCATTCACCTCTTGGGGGTCGGCAGAGCGCAAATCCATCATTTCGACGGCCACACCCGTTTTAGTGATGCCTCGAGAGATCGCTTGCGAGAGGCGATCGCTGTAGCCATAGTCCGACATATAAAAGACGGCGACCATGTTTTCCGCTTGACTCTTTTCCTGGCTCCAGCGGCGATAGCGTTCAGTCAACTCGGTAACGTGATGGCGCAGCAGCGGCCCGTGGCCGGTGGCGATGGTGGTAATTTCCGGAAGCTTATCCATGCGCTTCATGGCCGAAAGCACTGACCGGGCATTGGGAGCCATCAGACATTCGTAATAAAAGCGGAAGTCAGGAGAAATGGCGGATAAATCAGCATCGTAAACATCATCACTGCAATAGTGCAGCCCAAAAGCATCACAGGTGAATAGCACCTGATTGTGATGGTCGTACGTAAAAATGGTGTCAGGCCAGTGCAGGTTAGGCGCATTGACGAATTCCAACACGTGCCCCTGGCCCAGATCGAGCTGATCCCCATTTTTGACCTGCATTTTCTCAAAGGGTTGATGCACTAGGTCATCGAGAAACGCTAACGCGACTTTGGCCCCAACCACTGTGGCGTTAGGCGCTAGTGCCAATACGTCACGCACAAGACCGCTGTGGTCGGGCTCGGTGTGACTGATGATGATGTAGTCAATTTCGGCCGGATCGATCTGGCTTTTGAGGGTGTCAAGATACAACTCGCGAAACTTGGCGTGGGAGGTATCGACCAGAGCTGTCTTGTCGCCACGAATTAGGAAGGAGTTGTAGGTCGTCCCGTTTTGCAGGCCAAATTCAATATCGAAGCGATCGCGATCCCAGTCGAGCGATCGCATCGCTGTCGTATCGGCGGCGATATTGGGTTCCACCTGCATGGTGAGGCGGTTTTGCTTTTGGGGTGCAGCTACGACCATCGAGCGCTCCTTGCCTTAACGAGTTTAACAACTGTCATGTTTCTTAACTTCTTCTATTGTGCCGTATTCCCTTAGATTAGGCAGTTAGGATCTTTTATCAGTCTTTTCGATTTCGCTAAAGATAGCTATGGCACCTGACCCGTTCACAGTTGAACCGACGGCAGACGGCAGCGCCACCTTTTACTCTGAAACGTTTGGAGAATGGTTTCACAGTCGTAGCGGAGCTTATGACGAAGCTCGCAGCACCTATGTGCAGGCAACCCATCTGGTCGAACGCGCCCAGCATCAGGGCCACATCACGATTTTGGATGTGTGCTATGGGTTGGGCTACAACACGGCGGCGGCACTGGAAGGCATTTGGGCCGTGCAGCCAGAGCTCCCGATTCGTTTGGCAGCTCTGGAGTTGGATGCCACTGTCCCCCAGGCCGCGATCGCCCAAGGATTGCTCAAAAGATGGCCGGAGCCAGTGCAGGAAGCTTTGAAGGAGATCGCTACAGACGCTTGCTCTGAGGCTCTCTCCCATTCATCTCCCATTAGCGTGCTTGTAGAATTTCCCGCGATCGCGGCCACCTCAAATGAGAAGCTAGTCACCCACAGGATCGGGAGCCCTGCTTTTCGAGAGGAATGGAAGGGAACCAACCTGAATATAGGTGGTCAAGCTGGGGCCCGTGAAACTCAGCTAATCGCTAATTTGCTCGTCGGTGACGCCCGGCAGCAGATTCAAGCCTTAGTGGAGCAAGATTTCCAGGCGGATGTGATCTTTCTCGACCCATTTTCGCCGCCCCGTTGTCCGCAGTTATGGACGGTGGAATTTTTGAACTTAGTAGCCCGCTGTCTCCATCCTCAGGGAATTCTGGCAACCTACTCTTGCGCGGCAGCAGTCAGGACAGCCTTGACAACAGCGGGATTGCACATCGGCTCGCTGGCGGCTCCCGGTCGCCGCTGGCCCAGCACTCTGGCCAGCCATACAGATATGTCCCTGCCGCCGCTCTCTCAGCAAGAACAGGAACATCTGCAAACACGAGCGGCGGTGCCCTACCGTGATCCATTGCTGCAGGATAATGCGGCGCTAATTCAACAGCGGCGATCGCAAGAACAGGCCCAGTCGCCCTTACAGGCTACTGGTGAATGGCGCAGACGATGGCTGGGTTCGTAGGCACTGCTGGAAATGTTGCCGATCGTTTGTGGATTTATTAGAGCTATGGGGGGTGATCGGCACGATCATGGCAGCTATGAATTGAAGCTTGCCATAGTGTGGATTGGTTGGGGATACGGAAACCGTGATCACCCCGATTTAATGGCTGATGGTGTTGCTGCTCCTGGATTGCACTCATTCCCATCGAACACACCATCCTAGCTCAGAACCCTTTGCCCCTACTCCGCCGTTTGTCAACGATCGCTATCCGCATCACTATCCCCGGATAAACGTTTGGGCCACTTCCAGTAAAAGCCGTATACCTAAAAACAAAAGAAATAGTGCAAAGGCGCGTTTCAGTTTGGGGGCAGCAATTTGGTGGCAGAGTTGGGTGCCCAATGGTGCGCCAAGCATCGTGAAAGGAGCAACTAACAGCACAGCAGGCCAATAAATGGTGCCCGTCGCGAGGGGAATACTTAAATCGTGAATGCTCAAAGTCAGACAACTAAACGTGCCAACAAGAGCGATCGGTAACGTGAAGGAGGCGGATGTGCCACTGGCCTGACTCATGGGCAAACCGGCATATAACAGGAACGGCACACTAATGGCCCCGCCGCCGATTCCCAGCACACCAGACTTGAACCCTAAAATTGTGCCGACTGTGCAAGTGAGTCGGGTGCTCGGTTCACCGGGATGCTCTGGCTTGGGGAGCCAATCAAACAAAATTTTGAGCGCAACAAATACCAAGAAGAGGCCAAACACGCACTCTAAGTAATCAGAGTTCAAATGATAGGAAACCAGCTTGCCAACGAAGACTCCGATCGCGATCGCCGGGAGAATGCGGCGAAAAATCGGCCACTGTACATCTCCTCGCAGATGGTGCGACCAAGCCGAAGATGCGGACGTAAAGACCATAATGCACATGGCACTGCCAGCGGCCAAATGCATGACCCACGGATGCGGCAAATCAATAACTCGGAAGAGGTAAAACAGACCGGGCACGATCACCATGCCTCCACCAATGCCAAAAAGGCCAGACAAAATTCCTGCGGTTAGCCCTAATCCAGCAAACAACGCGATGTCTAAACCAGACAGCATCTTGAGTATGCTCACTCCTTTCGTGTGTGCGAATTTAGCTTTTAATGCCACGTTACTGAGCCGCCAGAGACCGCTAGGTGGTTAGTAACGTAGATGTTGATTATTTCATTATTGCTTAACTTTTACGCCAATTGTGGCATCCCCATAGAGCAGTGAGGTTTTGGCAGCAGCGGGGGTAAGCGGTGTGGCGAGTCACTTCGAACTGGACAGCCGTGATCGCTTCATCAACGGTTAGGCAAGCACGTTGAGGCATTAGCCTCCGAAACTCGACGCAAAGCGGAGTTGTGGAATCCTGGCAGACCCTATCAGCAGAAGGATCAAGGCATCAGCGATCACACGTATTTGAATCCAGGGTGGCACGGGCAACGGTGACAACCCCACAAACCGAGACCCCGCCTCGGCGCAATTCTTGTGCGGCAGCCTGGACAGTCGTGCCCGTGGTGTAAATGTCGTCGAGCAGTAAAACTGGCTGCGGCGATCGCGGCGGCAAGGCTGGCCCTAAAGTGAATGCCCCGGTCAGATTTTGTTGGCGCGCTTGAACACCGAGCCCAAATTGGGGCGCGGTAGCCCGCTGCCGGATGAGCCCCTGACGCACCAGTTTCAGCCCTGTTTGAGCACAAAAGGCTTTGGCGATAAGGTCCGCTTGGTTGTAGCCTCGCTCGCGTTGTTTTTCTGTATGCATGGGAATGGGGACGACGAGAGGCGATCTCGGGGTCAGAGGGGTTTGCTGCCAGCGTTGTCCCAGGCCAAGGCCCAAGGGCGTTGCCAGCTCCGGATGCTGACCATATTTCAGGGCAGCGATCGCTCGTTTCAGCACCCCTTGATAAGTTCCCCAGGCCAACACCGGAAGCGCTTGGGGAGTAGGCTGAGAGGGTGAGGATTTTGTACAGCGGCTCACCTGGGCCCAACAAGCAGGGCAAATAGTTTGCGGTGTGGGGCGATCGCATAGTGGGCAAACCGGCTGCAGAAATAAGTTGGTTAAAGTTCTTAACGACTGAGTCAACATGATTGATGAATTTATTAGAAGCGTGTCGCGTCGCCTTTACCCACGGCTTAGGTCTTTACCATTGTCTTGACATGCGAGCGTTTGGGCATAGGGTAAAAATAACGAGCTGCCTCGTTTGTGTAGGCTTACCAGCGCTGTGGCTTCAGCGTCTTTACGGATTGATGCCACGGCCTGCCGACTGATGTGCTCAAACGTGAACGTCCCTTGAGCAACTGGACCAGTCGCATGGGTTGTTTTGGTGGTTATGCACTGGCCTGCTATATGTCCTGGTTGGGCC
>CAZFWL010000018.1:0-15101 GCA_964522775.1 uncultured Halomicronema sp. | reverse complement strand
CGTGGTTGCAGGCACTGTGAACCAAACGGGCGCGATCGCTCTCAAAGTGACCGAAACAGGCAGCGACACTCTGCTGGCTCAAATGATTCGCCTGGTGGAAGCCGCCCAAACGCGGAAAGCACCGATTCAGCGCTTGGCCGATGTCATTTCGGGATACTTCACCTATGGGGTGTTGACCCTGGCAACCCTCACGTTTCTCTTTTGGTATTTTGTCGGCCTGCCACTCTGGCCCGACGTCATGAACAGCGCGCTAGGAGCCGTCCACGCCACGCATGACATGACGATGCAGTCTTCCACACTGCTGGTGAGCTTAAAGTTGGCGATCGCGGTTCTGGTCATCGCCTGCCCCTGTGCTTTAGGACTGGCCACCCCGACAGCGATCCTCGTCGGTTCTGGGATGGGGGCCGAGCGGGGTCTGCTCATTCGCGGTGGCGATGTGCTGGAAATGCTGAGCCAGATCGATACCGTCGTTTTCGATAAGACCGGGACCCTCACCCAGGGCTGGCCCCAAGTCACCCGCTGTCAGTCCCTTGGCGACACCATCACTGATGATGAATTGCTCAAACTAGCGGCGGCGGTCGAAAGTGGGACTCAGCATCCGCTGGCCATCGCCATTCAACAAGCGGCTTCCGCGCAAGCTCTTGAGCTTCCCCCAGCAACCGACTTTCAGACTCAAGTGGGACTCGGGGTGGCGGCTACCATCACCTGGCAGGATCAACCCCAATCAGTTTGGATTGGCAACGCCGACTGGCTCACACAACAGGGCATCGAGCTCACGGCTAGCGCTACTGCTGAGATGGCAGCCGTTCCGTCAGGACAGACGGCGGTGTATGTCGCGATCAGAGATCGCGTGGCGGGTTTGATTGCCGTGGCCGACGAGCTCCGCAGCGATGCCGCTAGCACGATTACTGCCTTACAGCGGCGGGACATTGACGTGCACTTACTGACGGGCGATCGCCTTCCCGTCGCCCAAGCGATCGCCGCTGAAGTGGGAATTCCCACCACCCAGGTCACCGCTGAAGTATTGCCTGCCGATAAGTCGCAAGCGATCGCGGATTTGCAGAACCAAGGACATCGCGTCGCGCTGGTTGGCGATGGCATCAATGATGCGCCCGCATTGGCCCAGGCAGATGTCGGCATTAGTTTGAGCTCCGGCACCGATATTGCAACGGAATCGGCTGATGTGGTGTTGATGAGCGATCGGCTCACCGGAATTCTCGAATCTTTGCATCTAGGACAAGCAACTGTTGCTAAAATTCGGCAAAATCTCGCTTGGGCTTTTGCGTACAACCTTATTGGCATTCCTGCTGCTGCCGGTGTTCTTTTGCCTGCCTATGGCATCAGCCTCAGTCCTGCCATTGCCGGGGGACTGATGGCCTTTAGTTCCGTCACTGTAGTCCTCAACTCACTGCTACTCAAGGCCCAGCGTCCAGCCCCCTTCTAGTGTGCAGATACAGTGCAATGATTCGCTCTCGTTCCAAAACCCGTCTGGTTTTCTTACAAATTGGTTTTTTATCGTGGGGCGCGTTAGTACTCGGCTTACTAGCCTTCTTGTGGGTGCGTCCTCAAGGACAATTTGCCCTCAGTCAGCTACCGCTGATCACCATTGCTCTCTGGCTAGCGGGTATTGGCTTCATTGCCTTCTTATTTGCCGGTTTGCTCAGTCGCAAAACGCGAATCTACATTCTCTTTTTTATCGGGGTGTTGGTAGTTTTGGTCAACAGCCTAGCCTACTTTGGGGCCTACACCCTGACCCATTACAACGACTCTATGCTGCCGGGGTTAGCGTTTGCTCCCAAGCCCGAAAATGCTAGTAATCCCGCCGAATTTGGCCTTGATTACGCCACTGAGCGCATCACCATCAACGACCAAGAATGGCTCGAAGCATGGCGCATTCCCTACTATGGCGAGGCCCGCGGGACCGTGCTGCTGTTCCCCGGCAACGGCGGCAACAAATCGCACCAACTGATGTGGCCAGCTGGCAAGTTTCATCAAATGGGCTATCACACCCTGATGGTCGATTTTCGCGGGCAAGGTGGCTCCAGTGGCAATAGCGCCACCATGGGCCTGCGCGAAGCAGAAGATGTTGCCGCCGCCATGGCCCATGCCGAACAGATTGGCCTGCCTCGCCCCTACGTACTGTATGGTGTGTCGGCGGGCAGTGTTGCCGTAATGAAAGCGGTGGACGACGGCCTCCAGCCCGATGCCACCATTTTAGAAATGCCCTTTGCCCATTTCATGACCGCAGTGAAAACTCGCATGGAAGCGCAAGATTTTCCCACCGCAGGAGTTGCCGAACTGCTCGTTTTTTGGGGCAGCGTACAGCATGGCAAAAACGGCTTTTTCCACAATCCAGTCAATTATGCGGCATCCATGTCGATGCCAACGCTCATTCTGCATGGGGAAAAAGATCGCTGGACCAGTCTCGAAGATATCGACGCCATTCACGACAATTTGCCTGGTGTCAAAGAGCTGGTGATTTTTCCAAATACGGGACATAGCCTCTTGATCACCGTTGACGAAAATTTGTGGGATCAGCGTATCCAGGAATTTTTGCAGACGGCGGGAGAGCCTCAACCGTAACGAGATCGCTGCCCCTCAATTGCCCACAGCCGACTTCACGATTCTCATGGAATACAAGCTAGAGGGATTTCTCACCCCAGCTCAGGACGCTATTCTTCTCTATTTGAAAAGTATTCTTTGAGGCCAGTGCCCGAAACCTAATGAGCCCTCGTATTTTCTTTATTGGCGATTCCTTTACCCATGGCACTGGCGACCCCGAAAACCTTGGTTGGGTCGGGCGGGTTTGCGCCCAGGCGATGACACAGGGGCAAGATCTCACCAGCTACAACCTTGGCATCCGAGGCGATACAACCCAACTGATCCACCAGCGCTGGCAAGCAGAAACTCAATGCCGCATAGCTGAAACTGCCGGGGTCGGCTTCGTCTTCTCCTTTGGGGCCAACGACGTCAACCTTGATGACAATACTGGCCAACCAAGAGTTCGCCTGACTGATAGCCTCATCTATGCGCAAAAGATCTTTTGCCAAGCCCAAGAAATAGGGCCAGTGCTCATGATCGAATCGCCCCCCATCGCTGACGACTCCGCTGCCAACCAACAGCTAACTGAGCTCAATCAGCAAATCGCTGACCTGTGCAAAACTCTGACTATTCCCTACATTCCAACCTGCGCGGCGCTGCTCAATAACTCGGTTTGGATGGAAGAAGCGATCGCCAATGATGGGGCACATCCTAGGGCCAGAGGCTATGCAGCCCTAGCAAAAATCATCTTGAACTCAAAACAGTGGTCCCAGTGGCTAGCGCAGTTCTATCCAGCCAACATTTGACGCTGCTCTCACAACTCGCAAACAGTAGGTAAGAAAGGAAATCTCAAAAAATACGCCTCCAAACTCGATAGGAATCGCCGAGTTTGGAGGCGGTTGGCAGTGTTGCTAAGCACCCTTGGAAAGCGGTGTCTAAGCAGCAGTTTGATGGATCACAAAATGCTGTTCTGGTGCCGCAAAGTTGGCTTCTAGGCAAGTTTCTCGAATCACCTTATTCGTGTCGAAGTACACCTGCCAATAATGATCGTTATTACAGAAGGGCCGCACCGCTAAAACGGGGCCCATCGGGGTAAATTCAAGGATATCCACCTCTGGAGCTGGCTCAGCCATAACATTTGGAATGGCGCTGATTTTTTCTGTGAGCAGGGCGATCGCGTGCTTATGATTCACATCGTGATTCAACTGAGCAACCAAATCCACCCGGCGATAGGGGTTAGTAGAAAAGTTCTGAATCGTGCCAGAGAATAAAATGTTATTACCTACGACGTTTCTCACATTATCCAAAGTATCAATGCTGGTCACAAACAGGCCAATCTCTCTCACCGTACCTGTAATCTCACCAGCGGTGATAAAGTCTCCCACCTTGTAAGGCCGGAAAATCACCAAAAACGCACCGGCTGCAAAATGGGCCAGTAGTCCACTCCAGGCCGCACCAATTGCAATACCAGCCGCTGCCAAGAATGCGGCAAACGTAGTGGTTTCAATCCCAAAGAAGCCGAGAATTGCCACCACTAAGATGACATTTAGCAAGACACTCAGAGACGACCGGAGATAGACCAGCAGCGTTTCTTCAATTTCGCCGCGGCGAAAAGCCTTGGTAATCAAACTGATCGAGAAACCGATTAACCAGCGCCCCACAAACCAGAAGATGATCGCCCCAATAATTTTGAGACCAAAAGCGACGACGATATCCGTCACACTGGTCAAAATGACATTGACATCCACGGAGTGACTCCTTTGTATAAATCAGTCACTAAAAGTAGCACAGCTTCTGGTGGATAAACTTTAAGGCAAGCAGAAATGTGAGTAAAATTTGTTATCTGCTGCTCAGGCGATCGCTGGAACAAGGTTTCTTCTGAGCCACTATTAATCAATGGGCCGCCCAACTTATGGGGACTAGTGGCTAGCGGATATAGCAATCTTGTTTTCAGGCTGTATAAGTGCGATCTCTGCCTGCTGAAAGTGAGTCTCTCAAACAGAAACTCCGATTTTGACTAATGGAACTTGCATGTTTCAAAGTGGCTTTTTCTAGGCAAAAATCAAGCTGATATCGTGAAATCCACCCAAAAGATTCGGCAATCACGCTCAAACTGAAAGTGAATGCTGAGAATCTTCTAGTCCGGCATACAAATCACTTTAGCGACCTTTTCTAAAGTATCGATCAAGTATCGGTCAAACGCACGAAAGGCCAGTCTATGGACTGGCCTTTCGACAAAGTGTCAAGTAATCATTAGCATTTTCTTCAATGCTTTAGTCAAAGCAGGCGATCAAATCGTTTACAGCCGTCAGTTTGACCTAAATCGAGAAAACAAGCTCTAAACCGTCTGTCTGGTAGGAGTTTCGCCTTTTAGCACGCTGGCGCGATCGGGCAAAATCCAGCAGAGAATGGGAGAAACAACAATTGCCATAGCACTGACAATTGCGACGATTTCTAAGCCTTGAACCAATGAAGTAGTCATCATAGTATCGCCTCCAAAAATGCGATTAATCCATGGGGGCGCGTTCCTTCAGGAGATTCCTTACTTCCGTCCTCATAGTCATCAATGCAGCAGAATAAACGTGGCGCGAGGGCAATGAGGATGAACGAAGTTTTTGAGATATCTCTATTATTACTATTCCCACCTCTTTTGTGGGCTAACTTTGTGAAATATGAATATTTCCATCCTTCAGCGATCATCTGAAGACAGAGAACAAAGATTATCAGGCTTCTTTTGAGTCCACAGCGTTGCCAAACAGATCTGAATATTCTTCCGAGCGAACCGAATGATCGCTTTATATTGCTGGAATAGCGTTACTTGCTAGATCGTGCCAGCCAGCAGCGGACAGACCCTTTTACAAGTAAGCGTCAAACAAGCTTTATTTGGGACCTTCCGCCTTCCCAGAGTTCTTTACATCAACAACTCGCTGGAGCAGACTGAACCAAAAGCTTGACCCCATTGAGATCGCAAATCCGGTAATCAACCAACCGAACACGCGTCGCGGCACCAAGGGAATGAACCAAGTTTCCTGGGCTGCCTGCTGTTTGCTGGTCACAGCCTCGCCATAGCCAATCGGAATCGGCAACTCATTGAGGGCATTATCGACTTGATCTTCGATTTCGGCCATCGCTGCTGGATTAGCAGCACCGATTTCTTCTGCCGCCTGATTAATCGCACTGCGAATTGCAGGATCTCGCGATAGCCGGTCTAACATGTGGAGAGAATCGGCATTGAGTGAAATGGCGATCGCGATACCAATCAACAGAGCTACCGCTTTAGCATTCCGCTTGTAAACGCCTTGTGAGCGCGCCATGCCTCGGTTAAACCAGGCCTCGACTTCCTGCCCCAGAGACTTCACATCAGTCTCTAAATCGGACAAGTAAATCTTCAAATTACTGACCGAATCATCGGCCAGATTTTGCATCGTATTGAGCACCTGATCGCTAGCTTTAGCCGCGATCGAGCTACCAGCCTTGTCGGCCAAAGACAACAGCGTCGCTTGCAAACTTTTAGGAATACCATGATCGTCGATTCGCTTGAACATGGCTCGGACGCGCCCACCATCTTTGTCAGCTAGACCTTTCAACTCTTTGTAAACCGGGCTCTGGCGATCAACGACCGAAACTAATTCCGCCAGGCTTGGTTGAATCCGCTTCAACAAAGCAGCCTTATCTAAGGTCGTACTCGCGAGGGCTTGCTTCAGGAAACCCAGCCGCCGCATAAATGTTTCAGTGAGATGGTGATTATCCGGCAGTGCCACCTGAGCCGCGACGGTAAATTCATCCAGGCGTATGATTAAGCGGTCAATCGTTTCCGATAATGTGGTGCGTCTTTCCCGAAAATCATTAATCAGCTGGCCAACCGAGTTTTCTAGCGTACGAAACTCAGCATTCAACAAAAACTCATTGGCGGTACTGGCGCGTAAATCATTGACCATGCGATTTAGCGGCAACATCAACTGCTCTTCGGTAAATTGCCCTAAGCGACTTTCCAGCAGCACCGTACGCAAATCTTCGATCTGCAAGTTATCTAGCAATGCCTGGGCGAACGTTTGGGACGGAATATACGAAGGCCCACTCGTTTTATCTCCAAATACATTACGAGAGCGAGTTATGAGTCGATACAGTCGGCCGATCGCGTGGTTAATCAACCGAAAGAATCGAGCAATGGGACCCGTCGCTTCTTGATTGAGACTACGCACCAATGGAGTATCGTATAGTCGATCCGCAAAGGCTTCAGCTGCGGCTTTACTGGTTTGGTCATTGCCCGCAATCAATACCTCAATTGAACGCTTCAAATGTTCAGCTCGCCATTGCAAAAGAGTGCCGATAATTTCCTGTACTTCGCTCGCTAAAAGGCTGAGAGCAAAGTAGATAAAGACTAAGCCGAGAACGACTTCCAGGATGAACGGTATAGACATATCAGCTCTGTGGTACGAACACCCAATAACAGATGTGGTAATGCAACAAACACGCCCAGCGGCTGAGGCAATCGTCAAAGTCGCGAACAGCCCTCCAACTGTTTACTCGTCAGCTATACCACTTCTAATAGGTCACTGACTCGTTCCTATTGAGAAATTAATTTAGCCAGGAGTAAGTGTTGGAACAGTCATCATGAGGCGCAATCTGATGACTTTTGAAGATGCCAAATGGGTCACTATCAATGAACATTTTCAGCTGACATCGATTAACCCATATCAAAATAAGGAGAGTTTAGACGAGCGATCGCTGACGAGCAATCCAAATGTAACTTATTCGCCCTCGTCATCAACCCCTAATTGCTTCAGATGAATATGCTTGCGCCCCAAAGAGATTTCAAACTCATCACCGGGCTCAAGCCCCATCTGCTTTGTGTAGGTCGAGCCAATTAATAAGTTGCCGTTAGATTGAACCGTAATGCGATAGCTGGCGCTGCGCCCGCCGCGGCCATTCGCACTTTGTTCACTATCGAGCTCAATCCCTTCAGCAGCAATCAGCGCATTCATAAACTTCATCATGTTGACGCGCTCAGTGCCATTTTTGGTGATGGTGTAATAACCACACGCCTTGGCTTTTTCCTCTTTAGTGAGGCTTTCTAACTCTTTGACTTTTTGAACTAGAGCTTGTCCGGTCAGCATTTCGACACTTTGACTTTTGGCCATTGTTGAGGTCTCACAATCTACAACAGTGCAGCACGCAGACTGAAAAACAGTTGGCAATTGGTGAAGTTGCTCATCTGCCGCCACTAACTGTAATCCTAAATTTCAAATTTAGATCTCTTCTATCCGGTTTCTTAGTATTAAGGTTAATTATGAAAGGTTGAATCTAATGATTTCACGGCTAATTTTATCGGCGTTTCAAACGTTGAATACTAACGCAATATTGCTCAGATGGATGATGTTTCCGTGATAATTGCCAGAAATCACCGTGGCAAACCACAGTCAGTAGAATCACAACTATCAGTTATCTAGCTGATGTTTTTCTCAAGATCGTCGATATTCAAATCATCGGCTCAATTACAATTGCTGGCCTAAACTTGTTGACCGAGGCAATCGACGACAACTCTTCGGAGTTAGCGATCAATGTCAGGTGTCGTCCCAGATCACGACGCAGGAGACCTCAAGCTAAGGGGCCAAACAGCTTTTAGGTTGGACTCTATTGGACCGCTATCGGGGAGTGGGTTGCTGTCGGAATATGCGAGCGATCGCTAAGCCCCCGAACTGATACGTTGTTGGGTGTGCGTCGTCACGAGAGCCATAGCGAGTACGTGCCCCAACCTTAATCTAAGATGCGCCCATGAAACTGACTAAACGAGGCCACTATAGTGTGAAAGCTTTATTGGATTTGAGTTTGCAAGCGCAGGGCCAATTAGCTTCCGTAAAGGCGATCGCTCAACGGCAGAATTTGCCTGCACCGTATTTAGAAAAACTCCTCATTGAGTTGCGACGCGCCAATTTAGTGGTTTCGATGCGGGGTGCCCAGGGGGGTTATCGTTTAGCCCGGCCAGCGGCTGACATTTCTTTAGGAGAGATTTTAGCAGCAGTGGGCGAAACCGCGTCCCCCCTCCGTCGCTACGCTCCAGATGCGACTCAGGCGGAAGACTGGGTCACCTTCAGTATTTGGAAACGGCTGCACGAAAAAATGAAGGAAGCGGTGTTCAGTATTTCCTTAGAAGACCTGTACTACGACGCTCGCAGTTGGCAAGCATCCCAAGGAGAAAATGCCAGTTTTGTGGTGTAGCTGGCCGATCGCCATTCCCCTCTTAGCCAGCCTAATAGACTTCATCGTTGGCGATCCCTGGCAATGGCTACATCCAGTACAGGTCATGGGCTGGGTAATTCAGCACTACCAGACCAGGGTGTTCGCGACCGTTACATCAGCCCAAGGGCAGCGGTTGGCAGGAATCTTTTTAGGGCTGGGCTTACCCTTGCTCAGTGGCGCGATCGCTGCGGGCATCGTGATCGTGGCGCAGCAACTCCAAATTATTTTTGCCGTTGCGATCGCCGCTATTATGCTTGCCAGTTGTTTGGCAGCCCGGAGCTTACGACGCGCCGCCGAGGAAGTTTTAAGACCGCTGGTTGATGGCGATCTGGTAACTGCCCGCACTCAATTATCACTCTACGTCGGCCGCGATACAGAGCACCTGTCTGAGGCGGAGGTGCTCCGGGCCGTGATGGAAACTATTAGCGAAAATGCAACTGACGGGGTGATGGCCCCCCTGTTTTACGGCCTCCTAGGATGCGCGATCGCTCCTGCCGGGGGCGTAGGCATGGCGATGGCTTATAAAGCCCTCAGCACCCTAGATTCGATGGTCGGCTACCAAACCCCACCCTACAAAGATCTAGGCTGGTTTAGCGCTCGTTGTGAAGACGTGGCAACTTGGCTACCTTGCCGCCTCACTGTTATGACCATTGCGCTTTTATCTCGCCAACCCCGTCGCATATGGCGACTTTGTTACCGAGATGCGATCGCCGATCCAAGCCCTAATGCTGGGTGGAGTGAATGTGCTTATGCGGCGGCTTTGGGGATACAACTAGGCGGGCTCAATACCTATCGTGGCGAAATCAGGCAAAAGCCGCTGCTCGCCGATCCCCTACGACCCATTTCTCCCAGCATTATCCAGCAGGGCATGCGACTAACACGGTGGGCTATATGGCTGTGGCTTCTGATTGGCTGTGGTTTACTGTGGGGTCGATACACCTGGCTGGGATGTGCTTAATGTAGCCAAAATTCTAGCTTTTGCCGCTCTATACCTATCGGAGTCCTGTGGTCTTGGTTTAGAGTTTGAAAAAGAGCCCTCAGCAGACTCGCTGCCGTCCCTTGGTCTCCCTTGGTAACCGTGTAACCATGCCCAGCTTTGTTGAACTGCTGTCTCCCGAAGAGATGCGACGCACCATCAATCGGCTAGCGTCGGAAATTGTGGAGCGAACTGGCGCGCTAGATACCCTGGCACTCATTGGCATTCATACCCGCGGCGTTCCCTTAGCCCACCTGCTAGCTGAGCAAATCAAGCAGTTAGAAAATCAAGCAGTGGCAGTGGGTGCGCTAGACATCACCTTCTACCGTGATGACCTCGATAGCATTGGCATTCGCACCCCAGAGCAGACTGAGATTGATTTTGACCTCTCGGGCAAAACATTAGTGTTGGTCGATGACGTGATTTATAGCGGGCGAACGATTCGCGCAGCCATGAATGCCGTAAACGATTATGGCCGCCCCGACCTGATTCAACTGGCAGTGCTGGTTGATCGCGGACATCGGCAGGTACCCATTCACCCTGACTTTGTCGGCAAAGTGCTCCCCACCGCTAGAGACGAGGCCGTGAAGGTCTTCATGACCGCGATCGATGGCTATGATGCGGTTCAGCTAATGCGTCGTGACGCAAACGTTTAGGAACACTCGCGCATTGCAGGAGTCCCTGCTAGCGATCGCAAACTTGTCAATTAACGTCCCAGCAATTCCCACGTTCCGCCATTAGCAATCGGAATCACATCGGGCTGTTGTTCATATCGCTCTAGTGTTGAACGCAGAATCAGCGCACTCGCAATGCCGATCATTATCACCAACAGTACGATGCTGACTTGCGTCAAGCGCAGCGATCTCGGTGAGGGAGGGGAAAGAGCCATCAAAGTCCTCCTGATTGATCTTCAATCCTATATTTCAGAGTTTAGACAGGTATGACGCCCCGCGATAATCGACGCAACAGGGATGCATACTTTTTAACGCGATGCAATATTTTCCTAAATACTGTTTAGCGTTGGGGCAGTTTCACTTTGGGCATTCACTGAAGACTGCATTTGCGATGAAGGGCCATTTGGTCACCGAGCAAATCACGTCCTCCGTTCTTTCTGACAGAGCCCCTCGGACTTTTTACGGCAAGACTTTCCGATTCTCGAGAGTTCCCTTAACGCAAAGTTGTCATGAGCGCTTTTCAGCAGCGCCTGAGCGGGTCGCCCTCGGGAACATCAGTATTGCATAAAACAGAATAGTATTCTTCAGCTAGTGGTTCTCTAGAACCAGATAGGCGCTGGCGTGCTCTCTGCTGAGTGCTCCCATTCAAGCAAGGGGAAACCCCAGCCCAGCCCTGAGCAAATGGAGAAACAGCTTTTTTCAACGCTCGACAGCCACCGCAAAAATGTAGTCGCGAAATGTTGACAAAGGTATAGCTGTTTGAGATATTGATTAGACGCCTGAAGGGCAGATGCGGGTATAGCTCAGTGGTAGAGCGTCACCTTGCCAAGGTGAATGTCGCGCGTTCGAATCGCGTTACCCGCTTCCAAGTGAATTTGATAGAAACTAAGCTTTCGCAATTGAATGCTTGCAAAGATGCTAATCGCGTCAGCTAGAAGTGTCATTCGTAATCGTTTTATTTGAAGCTCAGCAAAGCGAACAGGTACTACCTTCGATCGCTTTGCTGACAAAACTGGCCTTGATTTTCGATATTAAATTAGCCGAACTTTTCGTTAGGCAAAGGTTCTAGATCGAACAGAGTATGCAACGTTGTCATCGCTTGCTTCCGCGCTTCGATATCGCGCTGAGCTCGCAGCTGCACCATCGGATCGTGCAAAATTTTATTGACGATGCCTCGAGTTAAAGCCTCGATCACTTCACGTTGTTTTTTACTGCCAAACTCTTCTCCCAAACGTGACAGAGCTTTTTCAAGCTCTTGCTCACGAATGGTTTCGACTTTACTCCGCAGACTACTAATCGTGAAGACCGTATCGAGCGATCGCCACCAGTCCATAAAGGCTTCAAGTTCTTCTTCAAGCAGAGCTTCGGCCTCCATCGCCATCTGTCGGCGGCTTTCCTGATTTTGCGCGACGACAGCCTTTAGATCATCAACGTTAAAGGCAGCGACGTTGTCCAGCTCGTTGACATCTGTGTGCACATTCCGTGGTACCGAAATATCAAACAACATCAGCGACTGGGTCCAAACGAGCGCATCCGACAGCTTTGCTTTATCCAAAATGGGCTCGGTTGCCGAAGTGCACGTGAACACCACATCGGAGTTGCAAACAGTATCCATCATGGCGTCAAGGGTGCCAGTCTGAATACCCGCACCATTGAACTGAGCGGCTAATTCATCAGCCCGCCCTATCGTGCGATTGAGAATCGTAATTTGGCAAGAGTCTTTTGACAGCAAGTGCTGCACCAGAAGCCGGGCCATTTTGCCAGCCCCTAAGATGCTGATGCGGCAGCTTTCAAGATCCGGACGCTTCATTTTGGCCAGTTCGGCCGCTGCAGAACTGATGGAAACAGCCCCAGTGCCGATGCTGGTCTCAGTGCGAACTCGCTTACCGGCTGTAATCGCTTGCTTCATTAAACGATTCAGGATGCGGCTCACGCCTTTGTGCTGTTGCCCCAGCTTATGAGCATGTTTGACCTGGGCCAAAATTTGTCCCTCTCCCAACACCAAACTATCGAGCCCGGCAGCAACCCGGAACAGATGCATCACCGCATCTTGATGCAGCAGGATGAATAGATGCTCCCGGAGTTCAGCCAGATCGACCTTGCCGTAGTCGGCGAGAAACTGAATAACTTCTCGCACACCTTGATCAGCCTGGGTGGTCGCGATATGAATTTCTAGACGATTACAGGTACTGAGAATCGAAACTTCTTCGATGTGGGGATAGCTGAGGAGCTGAGCGCTCGCTTCGCCTGCCTGTGGGGTAGGGATACTAAGTTTTTCCCGAACCTCAACAGGGGCCGTTTTGTGGCTCAAGCCCACGACAGCAATATTCATGCGTCCTCCCAACGAAATCAATTTGTTATCCGGCAAATAAAAATGAGCGCCTTAGGGCAAACGTAAGGCTCAAAAGCGTTTTGCTAATTTGTCAGCTCTTCTGAAGGTAAAGAATAATCGGGGTCGGACTCAAGAAAACTCAACAAAAGTCCATCAAATCGTTGCCCGTCAAATGGGCGATCGCCCCCTAGCGGTGATGCCTGATGACAATACAAAAACCAGAGACGAGTGTTACCCACTCATCCCTGGTTTGTGAATGTTCAGGAGCTCGCCGTGGTTACCCACACAACGCCTCTCGTTGTGAACTTGGCCTACTTGACCTGAATAACTTTGGGATCTTCGAACATGTGGATCGTGTCAACGAAACGAGCGGTCTGAGATTGGCTAGAAATGACCAAGCTCTGAGTACGAGCACCGCCATGGAAGAAACGGACGCCTTCCATGAGATTTCCTGGGGTAATCCCACAACCGGCAAACAGTACGGTTTCACCACAGGCCAATTCTGCCGCGTCATAAACCTTGTCAGGATCAGTGATTCCCATCTCAGTCAGGCGGGCAATATTAGATTCTTTGCTCTCACCAATTAGGCCAGTCTTAACAACTGCAGGATCGTAAATGAGTTGTCCTTGGAAGTGACCACCGATCGCGCGCATTGCCGCTGCAGAAATGACGCCTTCCGGTGCCGCACCGATACCCATCAGCGCATGGGTGTTGGTGCCAGAGAAACCACAAGAAATCGCCGCAGAAACGTCGCCATCGCTAATGAGGCGAACGCGAGCACCAGCCTCACGAATTTCTTTGATCAAGTCATTGTGGCGCTCGCGCTTCATGACAACCACGACCAGCTCATCAATCGAGCGATCGAGGCATTCAGCCAAAATTTTCAAGTTCTCGGTAGGAGACTTGCGAATATCGACTTTGCCTTTAGCCGCTGGAGGCGCAGCTAACTTATTCATATAAAAGTCAGGCGCGTGGAAGAGGCCACCTTTTTCAGAAATGGCGAGCACAGCCATCGAACCGGGCTGACCGTAGGCGCAGAGGTTAGTTCCCTCACAAGGATCAACGGCAATGTCGATTTCGATCAGTTCATCAGGATTGCAGTAGTCTTTGGCATCGGGCTGCGTACAAATACCAACTTCTTCCCCGATGTAGAGCATGGGCGCATCGTCACGCTCACCTTCACCAATCACAATGCGGCCCCGCATGTGAATTTGGTTCATACGCTCACGCATGGCTTCCACAGCCACTTGGTCGGCAGTATCTTTCTCGCCCTTACCCATCCAGCGAGCAGATGCGATCGCCGCTTTCTCTACGACTTCAATAATTCCTAAACCCAGTGTGGTTTCTAACAAGACTTATATCCTCCAAAACTGCCGACTGTACTTGGGTCTGACCAGATCAATCTCAGTTTTTCAGTCTATCAGGGGAGGGGATCAGGGGATAGAGGGGCAGCCGTGAGTGGCTCAGTGTGAGGGTGGACGGGGGTGAGCATAGACGGGGCGTCAACGGAGATCAGCGGATAGGTGAGGCAAGGGCTGTGACAAGATAAAAGCTTGCATGGGGAAGGGGCATGGCAAAGCGGCTACGGTTGGTGGTAATTGGCGGCGGCGCAGCGGGTTTCTTCGGGGCGATCGCCGCAGCGGAAGCCAACCCTGACGTCCAAGTCACTCTATTAGAAGCAGCGGGCAAACCATTAAGTAAGGTGCGAATTTCTGGCGGGGGGCGATGCAATGTCACCCATCATTGTTTCGATCCAGCGCTGCTAGTGCAGCATTATCCCCGAGGGGGCAAAGCCCTGCGGGGAGCTTTTACGCGCTTTCAGCCCCAGGACACAGTGGGCTGGTACCGACGGCGAGGAGTGCGGCTGAAAACCGAGGCTGATGGCCGCATGTTCCCAACGACGGATGATTCCGCCACGATCGTGGACTGCTTGATGCGGGAGACGCGCCGGGTGGGGGTGACAATACGCCTTCAAACAGCGGTCAAAGCAGTGCGCCACAGACCAGATGGCTTCGCGATAGAGACAAAGTCAGGCGAGACACTGATGAGCGATCGCCTCTTGCTGGCGACAGGCAGTAATCTTCAAGGACATCGTCTCGCGGCGAATCTAGGTCACACGATTGTGCCCCCCGTACCGTCGCTGTTTACCTTCAACATTCCTGACCGGGCGCTGCGTGAGTTGGCAGGAGTGGCGGTTGATCCCGTTGAGGCCAAACTGTTGGTAACTGGTGCCAAGCCACTGACGCAAGCGGGACCATTGCTAGTGACCCATTGGGGGCTCAGTGGCCCGGCGGTGCTGAAGTTGTCGGCTTGGGGCGCCCGATTGTTGCATGATGCT
>CAZFWL010000017.1:5681-15225 GCA_964522775.1 uncultured Halomicronema sp. | reverse complement strand
CAAGTTAGTGTTAGTGCGGCAGTATCGCTTTGCGGTGCAGGGGCGCTTGCTCGAATTTCCTGCTGGGACGGTCGAGGTGGATGAAACCCCTCTGCAAACGATTCAGCGCGAGATTCAAGAAGAAGTGGGCTACAGCGCCAGCACCTGGCAGTCCTTGGGCAGCTTTCCCTTAGCGCCCGGATACTCTGACGAGTTTATCTATGCTTTTCTCGCTACGGAGCTGGAAAAAATCGATCAGCCCCCCGCAGGTGACGTGGACGAAGATATCGAGGTGGTTTACCTGTCCCCGGCTGAGTTTGAGCAAGCTGTGCTGAATGGTGAAGGGGTCGACGCGAAGTCGATTGCTAGCTACATGCTGGCTAAAGAATTACTCGCGGAATAGCTTGGTGGGCGTTGCGCAGGCTCACGGTCTCGAAGTCTGCGACAACGAAGCGGGCACTCTGTGCTTAAAGGGATGTGGGGTGTTTAACAAAGGTTTGATTTCTGAGCTGGGCAAGGGTTTGCTGAAGTAAAACCCCTGACTATATTCACACCCGACTTGGCGCAAATGCTGGAGTTGTTCGAGGGTTTCACCGCCTTCCGCGATCGCGACCATTTCTAGGCGATCGCTCAGGGCCACAATTGTTTCCACAATCTCTTGATTCACCGCCGCCAGCCGGAGGTTGGAAGTGAAAGCCTGATCAATCTTCAACGCGCTCAGGGGAAAGCGGTGCAAATAACTCAGCGACGAATAGCCCGTGCCAAAATCATCAATGGCTAGCTGCACTGACAGATTTTGAATCTGATCGACGAGCTGCAATAGCTGTGGCGAGTCCCCCACCAACAGGCTTTCTGTAATTTCTAAGACGAGATGTTGTCCGGCGAGCCCTGAGGCATCGAGTGCGTGGCTGATGTGCTCTACCAGGTTCGGCATGTGCAAATCTTGGGCCGATAGATTCACGCTGACCTTGAGCGCTTGGGCGGCAGGATAGTGCTGCTGCCAGTGTTTCACCTGATGGCAAGCGGCCGTGATAGCCCACTGATCAATCTCCACAATGAGTCCCGTTTCTTCGGCAATGGGGATGAAGTCGCCGGGGGAAATCAGGCCACGATCGGGGTGCGGCCAGCGGGTCAAAGCTTCCACCCCATAAATTGCGCCGTCCTTGAGGCTGACGATGGGCTGATAGTACAGCTCTAGCTGCTGGTTCGCGATCGCCTGGCGCAGATCTTGCTCCAGCTGCAAGCGATCGGTCACCTGCGCATGCAAGATGGGGTCAAACATGGCGTAACTGTTTTTGCCATTGGCCTTTGCGCGATACATCGCGATATCGGCATCACGCAGCAGTTCCATGGCGTTGTGGTAAGCCAACGACCCGATGACGATGCCAATACTCGCGGTCACTAACACCTCTCGCTGGGCGATTTGAAAGGGCCGCCGCAGTCCGACTAACAGACGGTTAGCGACGGTCAACACCTCTGAAGTATCGGTGACCGTTTCTAGCAAGATGACAAACTCATCGCCCCCCAAGCGCGCGACCAAGTCGCCTGGACGCACCATCCGCCCCAGTGCTTGGGCCACCAAGGTCAATAGTTGATCACCAACGACATGGCCCAACGAGTCATTGACGAGCTTGAAGCGATCAAGATCAAGAAACAGTACCGCAAATTCTTGATGGGGTGGTCGCTTGATCCGTTCTAACGCCCGCTCTAGCTGGGTCATCAGCAGATTGCGATTGGGTAATTGAGTCAAAGTGTCGTGCAAGGCGTTATGGCGTAATTGCGCTTCGGCTTGTTGCCGCTCCGCTTCTAGTTGCTTGCGATCGCTAATCTCTTGAATGATGGCGGCCAGGGCCTCAAAATTGCCTTGCTCATCCCGAATCACCGAAGCGGTTAAATTGACCCAGAGCACCACCTGATCACGCTGCACGTAGCGTATATCCAGCGAGAAACCGGATTTGTCTGAGCAATTGATCGGTGAGAACACCTCCTGATACAAACTTTGATCATCGGGGTGAACCAGTTGATTTAGCGACATCAATTGCAGTTCGCGTTCGCTGTAGCCGGTGAGAGCGCAGTACTTGGCATTGGCCTGCACAATTTGGCCACTAGACTGACAAAATGCAATGCCCAACGTGGCCTGCTCGTATAAAGAGGTGAAAAAAGACTGCTGATCTCGCAGCGTCTGTTCGGTGGCCTGACGTTTTTGTAGTTCGGCTTGGGCGGCATGAAACAGCTCTGATTGGTGGATGGCGATCGCCAACTGGTCGGCAATCCGTAAACTCAGACTGACGGCCTCGGGCACCCAGACGGGACTGACTTTTCTCAAGGTCAAGCTGCCCCAAATGCGCTGTTTGATCTGTAGAGGAACGATCAGCCAAGCCCCGGGAAATTGCTTCGCCAGTTGCCGGTGCAATTTGTCGACCAGGGTTTTGCTATCGTCCACACAGATCACCTCTCCTTGCTTGAGGGCGGCAGACAACGGGTTCTCGACATCTGGTATCCGCAGGCCAAAACAGGAAGGGGCCATCGCGGTGGCTCGATATTCGGCAATGTGCAACCAGCTTTCATCGACGGATTCGTAGCGAGCGATCGCTGCATGATCCGCTTCCAGCAGGTGGCAAATGTCCTCCAACACGCAGGGAAACAGGGACTCGATCTCAAAGGACTGACGCATCAGCTTGATCACGTCATTGACCGCTCGCTCTTGTTGGGCCTGACGATGTAACGTCTCTTGGGCTAACTGCAGGTCAGTGATATCGCGTAAGGTGGCGACGACCCCGCAGATTTCGCCATCGTCACCTCTAAAGGGCGCATACGTGACGGCAATAAAGCTTCGATTTGCCGCCCCTGGAAAGGTAAACCATTCACTGAATTGCACGACTTTGCCTTGCAGGCACTCATCTAAGTGGGGCTTGATCACGTTCTGAAATAGGTCTTGCCCTAGGATGTCGGCCAATGAATGGCCAATAATCTCATGACGTGATTTTTGATTCCAGTCTAAATAAACCTGGTTCACCACCCAATAGACGTAATCGCGGTTTACCAAAACAAGGCCGTCTTGGGTGGCAGAAACAATATGTTCGTATTGCCGTAAACGCTCTTCGTTGGCCTGCCGAATGCCGAGTTCTTGCTGGAGTTGTTGATAGGTTTCGGCTTTTTCAATGGCGATCGCCAGTTGGGCAGCGACCCCCTGGGCGAGTTGAATGTCTTCTTCTGACCAGTTGACGAACTTATGCAATCGTCCGAGGGTCAGGCTACCCCACACTTTTCCCCCGATGCTAATGGGCGTTAGTAGCCAAGCCCCTGGATCCGTTTTGGCGAGTTCCTGATTAACCGGGTCCTGAATCGTGCGAGTATCGTTGACCTGCACAATTTCTAATCGCTTTAACCGTTCCGCAAAAGGATTATCCTGATCGGGGATAACATCGTTAGTTTTGGTCACCGACGTATGTTCGGCATTAAACACAATGCGATGAATCCAACACGCTTGCTCTGGTAAGTACTGCACAATGCTGACTTGAGCATCCAACAGATCGGCAATGTGCGCGGCAGACACTGAAAAAATTGTGTCGAGATCTAAGGATTGGTGAATGGCATCGACGACTCGGTGCAGGGCTGCTGCTTGCTGGGTTTGTTGAGTGAGCTGAGCTTGTGTGGCTTTTAATTCACTGATGTCTGAGGAAACCCCAATCAGGCCCAGCAAATTATTGTCTGCATCGTATATCGGTGCAGTGTGGACGAGGGCCGTAAACTCGCGATTGTGGCGATCTCGAACCTGAAACTCCCCTGACCACGTTTGTCCCTGTTGCAAATCACCCAAAACATCAGCTGATTGCTCCTGAGTGCTGCGAGCAGGAGTCACTTCCAAGATAGGCCGCCCCAGAACTTCGCTTTGCTTCCACCCATAAAGCGTCTCGGCGGCCTGGCTCCAAAAGCAGATATTCCCCGCTGCATCAGTAACAATCACTGCCTGGTTGATAGCATTTAGAAGCTGCGCCGATGGCTGCTCGAAGCAAATCTTGCACCAATCATAGCTGCCTGGGTCGATAGGAGAGGTTTGGCCTGGCATATCCTCATTCAGCGATTAAACGCTGCTAACGTGACGTCAATCATGTATCTAGAACAGGGAAGCACGCCAATCACATGAGACAAACCAGACGTCAGTCAATATTGGCTTTACGCATCTCAAGCAAATTCTGCAGTCCGCGAACGTTAGGTCACAGCTTACTCACTGCTGGTTGAGAAACTTAAGCTTTCGACATGAATTTAAACAAAATTATTTTGATGATAAAAATTTATTGATGCTATGACGCTACGCAGATCCCCCCGATGATGGCTGGGATTGGGAAACAAGTTGCTGAGGTGCCTTGCCTATCGGCACTCAACTGTATTGGCGATATTCCAGCTTGGTCTTCTCCAGCTGCATCGAGCGCATAAGTCTGAGGTTGTTGGGCGTGAAGTTCAAATTCTGATGCCATGTATTGGCATTTGCCCGGTATTCAACCGTTGCCAGTAATCCTTGAGAGCGGCGGCTACCTGGTTGGAGAGCAACATGCAGCCGAGCAGGTTGGGAATGGCGATCGCAAATAACATCATGTCGCTAAAGGCAAGCACCGCACCGGGTTGGGTGACCGTGCCGACAAAGGTGGCGGCTACATACACCACTCGATAGCCTACCAACCAGCGATCGCCCGTTAAATAGCGCCAACACTGCTCGCCATAGTAACCCCAAGAAATAATGGTGGAAAACGCAAAAAGACAAACGGCGACGGTCAACATGATGGAGAAACCGGAAACCGCTTGGCCGAACGCAACTGCCACCAGCTCAAAACCCAGTGCCGCATCGGGGGCAGTTTGATATGCATTTGTAACTACGCAAACAAGAGCGGTCAGGTTGCAAATGACGATGGTGTCGATAAACGGTTCGAGGGAGGCGACAATGCCCTCGCGCACGGGCTCTTTAGTGCGGGTTGCGGCATGGGCGATCGCCGCTGACCCCACTCCGGCTGAATTGGAAAAGAGACCTCGGCGCAACCCCTGCACCATCACCGCAATCATGCCCCCTTCGATCGCTTGGGGGCTGAAAGCTTCACGGGTAATCAGGGCGATCGCTCCGGGCACTGCCGGTAGATTGGCCAAAATTACCCATAGTCCAGACAGCACGTATAGCCCCGCCATCGTCGGAACAATAGTGCCCGCCACCGTGCCAATACGCTGAATACCGCCGACAATCACGACTCCCACCAATGCCGTCAACAGCAGGCCATACACCCACGGATATTGATCGATGAGCGGAACAATTTGGGCGATCGCGACTTGGGTTTGGTTGGCCTGAAACATGTTGCCGCCCCCTAAAGCCCCGACCGCGCAGAGTAGCGCAAAGGCTAACGCCAAAAAACGCCCGAGGGAGGGCAGTCCTAGTTTGTCTAGCCCTTGCGACAGGTAATACATCGGGCCGCCCGCGATCGTGCCGTCTTCGCGGACTGTGCGAAATTGCTGGGCCAGAGTGCATTCCACAAATTTGCTCGACATGCCCAGAAAGCCTGCCAACGTCATCCATACGACTGCGCCTGGCCCACCGAGCTGGATGCCGATCGCGACCCCGGCAATATTGCCTAACCCCACCGTGGCCGAGAGAGCGGTCGCGATCGCCTGAAAGTGGTTTACTTCTCCGGGTTCGTCAGGATCGTCATAGCGGCCCAGGGTGACCGCGATCGCGTGGCGGAAGGCACGAATATTGATGAACCCCATCCGCAGGGTGAAATACGTCGCCCCCACTAACAGCCAGAGAATGACCAGGGGCAAACCGCCGATGCTGAAAAACAGCGTTTGTTCTAAGATATTGACACTCAGATTTAGCGCTTGATCTAGACGGTTGGAGATGGCATCTAAGACCAGCGTGATATCGAAAGGCAACGAGTTCAGCAAAAATATCTCCGGCAGCACCGGCCTTAATTATAGAAAGTCTGAGGCTGGCTCGATGGGCCGATAGCTTCACCAGCTGGCATTGATATGGAGTTGGCGATCGCCAATCGCCTACGGAAATCGTTCAGGGTGATGGCAGCGGACAAATACTGGGTGTGCGGCCTACATCAAATCCAAATCGCCTTGCACATCCAGCCGTTTGTAAGGACTCGGCATCATAAAGCTGTCGGCTAATTGTTCCGCCGTATCGGGCGACACCCAGCCCAACTGCTTGAGCAAATGCACCGCTACGGCGTGTTTGGCCCGCTTGCTGCCGTCTCGGACTTTAATGGCGAGGCCCATGCCTTGACCCACTCGCCCAATACATTGGATGCCCTCGGCCCCCGATTTGCTCACCAGTTCACCATCGGTCAGGCGCATCAGCTCCGTATCGAATGCCCCTGGCCCGGCTACCATTTCTGGATGATGGGTCATCGCTCGGACGATGCGCTCCATTTCGAGGTTATCCCCAGAGGCCAGCTTGGCAAACAAAATCGCCATCTGCCGCAGCGGCATGAGATAAGTCGGCGCGCCGCAGTCATCATGGGCCCCGATGAACTCATCAGCGGGCATACTCAAAAGTTCTGCCACCGTATTTAAGATGAATAGCTGCAGCGGATGGTTGCGATGTAAGTAGCTTTCCAAGGGCCAGTTACGCTGCTGGCAGAGCGCCAACATCCCAGCATGTTTGCCCGAGCAGTTATGTTCCAGCGCACTTTTTTTCCCGGCCGGAATGGGGCACTGCAACTGGTTCGGCTCCAATTCCGCTTTCCACAAAATGTGAAACGCCTGCCGCACCTGTTCGATCCGACCCTGATGAGACGCGCACATAATGGCGAGGTCGCGATCGTCCAGTCCGTAGCGCTCAAGAGTGCCCGCTGCGGCTACCGCCAACGCTTGAAAAGGTTTCAACGAAGACCGAATAAAGGTCGCGGCATCACCATCGCCTGCGACCGATAACATGCGTCCCCGACTGTCACAAACGACGGCATGGCCGATATGCACTGACTCGATAATGCCTTCGCGGAGGAGCTGCACTTCGAGTTCAGGAGATTGATAACGTTTTGCCCTAGTCATGGCTAAGACTCTCACATACAGAGGGCATAGAATCAACGAGTTATAGAACTTTCCAAGCTAAGACCAATGCTACTGCAATCCCCAACAGCAAAGCCAAAGTATTGCGAACTCGCTGCAAGATGGGCTTGACTTGATAATCCATAATCAGGCGATCGCGATTGAGCACCTCTTCGGGCTTAGGCCACACTTGTCCGTCATACCAACCCGACTCTTCGTAAGGCACCGTTGCTTGTTGCAGGCGCTGACCAATATGCAGCCACCCTACATACAGCTGGGCAAGGGATAGCATCGGCAAAATGAACGCTCCGGCAGCGGCCAATAATCCGAACGGCAGGGGATATCGCCCTGGCGCATAACTCGCGCCCACCATGGGCCCGGTCACCACCCAGCTCAGCAGCCACAAGATCACGATGGGCTTGAGATAACCAGTTATGTCGCGGCTTCCCCAGGCGTAAAACCAGGAGTCGCGCATGTCTTCGTATTGGTTGATCGGCAACTGTTCTGGCGGAACAGGGCAACGAGACTTAATCACAGTGCCAGTGAATGCTTAAAAGTTACTTCGCTACCTTAACGTGAAATTTCAATGCTGAAAATGACCCACTCTAGAGCAGGCTCACTCGATTACCGGAGTCGTTCATACATTGGGGCGGCGGTTGGCTCGGCTTTGTTTCTAGGTCTCTGTTTGGGGCTCTTTGAGAGGATGTCCGGCTTGCCCAAAAATGTCCGTTTCCGCCGCGATCGCGGCTTCCGCTTCGTCTACATAGCCCGCTTGGGCCTGAGGAAAAGCGTCACAGTAAGGCACGTAGGGCTTGATATCCAGTATCGGGGTGCGATCTAAAAAGTCAATTCCCGCGACCTCAATCACGTTGCCTTCTATTTTGAGGATGCGTGTGGCACTAAGACCAATGGGATTGGGACGATGGGGCGCGCGCGTCGCTAAAGTGCCCCGTCGAACTCGCGGCCCGCGCGGCGGCATCACCGTCGGATTCCAATTTTGATTCAGATGGAGCCAGGCAATTACCCAGAGATAGTCGAAGCCAGCCAAATCTTTAAGGGCGATCGCGGGCACCACATTCTCAAATAGTTCGATGCGAGCGATCGCCGGTTCGTAGTCAGCCGGTGGATGAGACAGCTGGGATTGTCTCGGTGTACCGTGCCGCTCGGTGTAAGGCGATCGCACCCAACCAATGGGCTGTAAGGCCACCGTCTGCGGCCAATCGACCGACTCGACATAATCTTTGGGCGGCAGTTTGGGCATGGCAGTCCACAGATTGACATCTGCCCTTTAGCATAGGGCTAGAATTGAGCCGACTGTGGCCGGGACTACGCCAACGCCACTGCTGTCATTTGCCTGAGTTTTGGTCTGAGTACACCTATGGACATTTTGGTTGTCGAAGATGAACAAGAAATTGCCCATCTGATCCAGCTATATCTGGAAAAAGAAGGCTTTACCGTCCATCTCTGTCACCACGGCGAACAAGCAGTGCACATGGCGCAGACGATTCAACCCGACGTGGTGGTGCTGGATCTGATGCTGCCCGGCCTCGATGGCTTAGAGGTGTGCGCCCGCATTCGTCAAAAGCCTGGCGAAAAAGATCCCTACATTATGATGCTGACCGCCAAGGGGGAAGAAATCGATCGCATTATTGGTCTCTCTACTGGGGCCGATGATTATTTAGTGAAGCCTTTTAGTCCCCGCGAGTTGGTGGCGCGGGTACGGGCATTGCTGCGTCGTAGTCTCCGCCAGGGGGGACAGTCACCTCAGCTGCAAAGTCCCCATTTTCAGATTGATCCGCAGCAGCGCGAAGCCGTGCGATCGCAGCCTGATGGCCCACCGGAAATCCTCTCCCTCACCACATTAGAGTTTGATTTGCTGGCTACGTTTGTTAGTTATCCAGGGCGAGTGTGGACGCGGCCACAGTTAATCGAAAAGCTCTGGGGCGATGACTTTTTCGGCGACGAGCGGATTGTGGATGCTCACGTGGCCCGCCTGCGCAAAAAGGTAGAGTCAGATCCTGCCCAACCGACGTTTATTAAAACGGTCATTGGGGTGGGCTACAAGTTTGAAGACGAGCCGGATGTCGCATGAGTAAACCTAGCCTACGGAGTCGCCTGTTTCGGTCGCAGCTAATCGTGCTGGCGATCGGCATGTTGACCCTGGGAACAGTTGGCTGGTTGTACTCTCCACGCCTTTTTGTGGTGCGGCTGCGGCGGGTCGAAATCGGTAACTTTCGGGCCGCACAAATTCAGGGACAGCTAGTCGATGTGTTTCAGTTCGCCTTAGGCCGGGGGATGCTGTGGGCGGCCTTAGTGGGGGGCATTTCTGCCAGTTCCCTCAGCTATTGGATGTCCAAACGCATCATTGAACCGCTGTTGGAAATGGAGGAAATCACGGGTGCGTTCGCCTCCGGTGACTTGGAACGGCGGCTGCCCGAGTACGAAATCTTGGAACTCACGCGTCTGGCCCATAGCGTGAACCACATGGCCGCTGATATTCAAAGTGTGGAACAACGCCGCCGCGATT
>CAZFWL010000017.1:0-5671 GCA_964522775.1 uncultured Halomicronema sp. | reverse complement strand
CTCACGAACTCCGTACCCCATTAACGATTCTCAAGGGCTATTTAGAAGGTATGGCGGACGGCACGATCGCCCCCGATCCCGTTATCTATGAACGCCTGACGCGGGAAACCCAGCGGCTGCAACGACTGGTCAACGACTTGCAAGAACTCTCGCAACTTGAGTCGGGCTATTTGCCCATCGATCCAAAGGCCATTGACCTGCGAGAACTCCTCAATTACGTCGTCCGGCGGTTTGCTGATCAACAGCTGCCCGACGCGCCAGTGCAAATTGAACTGAAGTTGCCCCCAAAACTGCCTTTAGCTCAAGCTGATGCCGAGCGCATTGAGCAGGTGATGGTGAATCTTTTGAGCAATGCCTTACGTCATACTCAAAAGGGATACGTCAGGGTGCGAGCTTGGCAAGAGGCCAAAAAACTGTGGGTCGCAGTCGAAGATACTGGCCCAGGCATTGCTTCAGAGGATGTACCCCATGTGTTTGATCGCTTTTGGCGAGCCGATCGCTCCCGCGATCGCGCCTCTGGCGGTACGGGCATTGGCTTGACCATTTGTCGTCGTTTGATCGAGCTGCACGGCGGGCATATTGAGGTGGAAAGCGCGATCGGTCAGGGCAGCATTTTTCGCTTTAATTTGCCTATCGCCTCACCTTCAGTGCCGTCGACTACTAACCCTCCCCCACTTCACGAAGAAACCGTGTAACCTGTGAGAATCTACACGGTGAGATGACCCAGACACCTTTGCTATTCCGATATGACTATCCAGGATTCACCGCTGCAACTATCGGATTATCGAGGCACTGGTAGGCGCGCCTCGCGTCGCCGTCAGCTTCATAAGCCGGGACATATGTTTCGAGAGCGCTACCGCATTGTCAAAGTGCTGGCAGCGGGCGGTTTTGGGGTGACGTATTTAGCTCAGGACGGGGCCATTCCAGGGAGTCCTCTCTGCGTCATCAAGCAGCTCTGTCCCAAAGTCAGCAACCCCCTCTCATTAGAACGAGCCAAGCGCCGTTTTCGTAAAGAGGCCAAGGTCTTAGCCAAAGTTGGCAGCCATTCCCAGATCCCTCGCCTCTTAGACTACTTCACCATTAATGACGGCTTTTACCTGGTGCAGGAATATGTGCCCGGCCAAGTTTTGACTCGGGTAGTCCGGCGGGATGGTCCCCAAAATGAGCGGCAAGTGAAGCTATTTTTGCGGGAAATTTTGCCGGTAGTTAAATTTGTCCACCGTTGCAAAATTATTCACCGCGATATCAAGCCGCCAAATCTGATTCGCTGTGCGGATGATGGTCGCTTAGTGCTGATCGACTTTGGCGCAGTGCGCGAATGCCTTGGCGATTTAGGGGAGGGCGGCTATCAGATTCCGATCACCCAGTTTGTAGGAACACCAGGGTTTGCCCCGCCAGAGCAGCAAGCTCTGCGGCCGACCTACGCGAGCGATATTTATGCGCTAGGAATGACTTGTCTCTTCTTACTAACGGGCAAAACCCCAGTCGAGTTTGACTCTGACCCCAAAACGGGGGCAATTTTGTGGCGGCACCTGGTGGATGTTAGCGATCATTTTGGGGCGGTTTTGACAAAGATGCTGCACCCCGATGTTGTGGATCGCTACGCATCGGTGGAAGCCGTCATGCGCGCCCTGCTGTTAGAAGAGCACTTTGACAACTTGGCACCGGGGCTCAGTTATCAATCTCGAGTCCCAGACAAAGCGGACTCAGAGGATGCGGAACTGGGCTCGGTAGAGGGATATATGACGCCGATTCAGCGGCAGGCGATCGCGATTCGCCGGTGGCGCAATCGTCATCACAAAATTGATGCTCAATCCTTTCCAAATACCGGCTTTTCGATGAATACGAGTTCGGCATCGCCTCGACGCAATTTTTGAAGCCTGATTCGGTCACCTTTGAAAGGCTAAACAAGACGATTTAGCCATCACCCCGACTCATGCTAATGGCAAAGCTAGCCAGGCTAAAACTTGCTGATTGATGAGCTGGGGCTCTTCGTCATAAGCACAATGCCCCAATTTGGGGATGACTTGTAAGGTTAATCGCGGATTGAGCGGCGCAAGCTGCTGCCCCCAAGACAGCGGAATGACTCGATCAGCGTCACCCCAGAGCAGCAGAGTCGGCATCGTCAATTGCGGCACCAATTGTTTGGTTTCAGGCGTGAACTGAATTTCTGTCCGCGATCGCACCAAATAGCATAGGGTGCGAGCCGCGCCTCGGTCTGCTGTCGGGGACACAAACTGCTGGACTAAAGTTTCGTCAACGCGATCGCGCCGTTGGTAAATGCCACGCAGTGCGCCACGAATCACTCCCGGACGACGAAATATTTGGAAAATTGGGCGAATCAACAGCGGGGTAGAAAACCACTGTTCGGCTCTGCGAGAAACGGATTCCATCCAACCGGACAAGAGTTCTTCGCGGGCGGCAGGCAGGGTGAGTAATACTAACCGATGCACCATTTGGGGGGCTGTAACCGCTGTGTGCAGCGCCACCAGCGCTCCCAGCGAATGACCGACTAGCACGACAGGCTGGCCAACCCAGGTTTGCCAAAAGCTCTGCACTTGTGCACTCCACAGGTCGGTATTAAACGTGGTGGCGGCTTTTTGAGAGTCACCAAATCCCAAAAGGTCGAGGGCATAGACGGTACGATTTTCTGCCAGTGCCGGAATGTTATCGCGCCACTGAGCCAGGCTAGAACCAAAGCCGTGCAGCAATAACAGCGGGGGAAGATCGGACTGAGCTGTTCTCGCGGGCATCACCAAATAACGAATGCGCCAACCGCGCCAATACCAGTAACGGTGCTGGGCGATCGTTGGGAGCGAGGCAGTAGGCAGTGATTGCGTCATGATGCGCTGCTCAATATTGCAGTCATTTACAGGTCAGGGGCTATATTCATAGCACTCGTCGGAGGTGCGATCGTAATGGACTCATCCTGACCGTTTAGCCCGTTGTTGATCGTGCGACTCGGAGCATATGGCCCTGACAACTGCACGACCTGCTGCGGCACTCCGAGGGGAATTTGGGCGATTTCAAACGCGAGTTTCAAGCGGCGGCGATATTCACGCGCCACATCCCACTGCTTCAGCGGTTGGGTCTTAATCCAAATGCGAATGGTCGCCCCCGCATGGGTCAGGTCATCAACCCCCAGCAGTAACGGGGGTTCCAAAATCAACGCCCCCCAAATTTCGTCCTGCCGCATGGCGTTTGCTTCGTCTTCCACCAACTGTAGGGCTTGATTGATATCGGCGGTTAAGCCCACTGGAATCATCAAATCGACCCGTGACCATTCCTTCGACAAATTCTGCACAATATTGATTTGACTATTGGGAATCGTGATGAGTTGCCCATCGTTCGCTCGTAGCTGCGTAATGCGCAGGTTCATCGTTTCCACAAACCCCGACATTGCCCCCACAGTGATCACATCGCCGACACCATACTGATCTTCAACTAAGACTAAAAAGCCATTGATGATGTCTTTAATCAGGCTCTGAGAGGCAAATGAAATGGCAAAGCCAATTAAGCCGGCACCAGCTACTAGCGGGCCAATACGTACCCCCAGCCAGCTCAAAATGACCAAGGCTGTGATGCCCACAATGATGACCGCAATTACCCCCTTGATGACTTGCGAAAACGTAGATAGTCGCAAAATCAAGCGCTGCGATCGCTCTAAGTGAGCTTCCGTACGACCTTGAAAAACTAAAAACAATCGATCAATCCACAAACTGGCTAACTGCACGAGGACGTAAGCGATGACTCCTGCCAAGACCAGCCGCACCGGCAGCCGCATTAAATCAATAATTAGTGGCTGCAACCAGCGGGTATAAGGAAAAAATCCCAGCACTACCAGCCCGCTGGTAACCCACAAAAATATCTGGGCAATCTGTAGCGCCTCGCGGATGATGCCTAAACTATTGATCCGCTGCTTGGTTAGGAGCGTTGTGCGCATGTGGCTGACATTTGTCGGCGCGGCTAATGTCAGTGATTCAGGATCAGCGGAGCGCTGAACTGGGTGCCCCTGTTTGAGGGCTCGTCGCCGCACCTGGGCTTGCCGGGCGAAATGACTAATGGCAAAGCTCGCTAGTAGCGTTAGCAGCAGCGTCGCGAGCGCCCAACGCACCTGTTGCCACAAATACTCTGGCTGGCGCTCTTGAAAATATCGCAGCTGTGCGGCTTCCAAATCATTAACAATTTGGCGAGCCCGCAGCGTCAGACTATTGGCCCCGTTGACCCGCGCGTCGAGATAGGTCACCGTCATCAACATTTGCCCGTTGACGTAAATGACCGGTTGATTGCTCTCTTGATCAATTTCGTAAGACACCGTTAAGGCGTCTGGATTACCAGTACGCAAAAAGTCTGCAGCAATTCGTTCCAATTCGTTCTCAATCGTGGCCGCCCGCTCTGCGGCGCTCAGGGTGTCTTCATCGCCTACAGGAGCAGCCACTTGAAATAAGGTGCGTCCGTCTAAATGAATGGCCGCAATATCGGGCTGATCCATCTGACTATTCGCAAACCAGCCACGAATTTGATAAGGCGTCCAAGTTTGCAGGGGGTTAATGACCGGATTCTGATGGGTGGGCACCAACAGCGGATCGGCGTCTGTGGGGGCTGACTCTGGTGCCGTTTCAGCGGTAGTAGCCGGATCGACAGATTCATCTGGCATCGCGCTGGGAGCCGCGATCGCCCAACACCCCAAGCCTAAGAGCAGTCCCACGAGAACCCATACGATGCGTCGGCGCAGCGATCTCAGCGGCATTAATAAACCGAAATTCCCCATGATTCTGCCACCTCCTCACACACTCCCCTTTACAATATCGATACAACCCTAACCTGCATGTTCAACACGACGGATTTAAGTTATGGAAGCGATGGATTTCTTTCAGATGAGTGAAGGCCGCTGGATTTCTCAGCGGACAACTCACCATCTCGCCATGCGTCGCACAGAACTCGGCCAGCTCGAAATTACTGCTTCTGTGCTCGACGCAACCGACCCTAAAGTGGTGGAAATCTGTCAAATGCACGACGTTGAGCCAGCTCGTGCCATCGGTGGCGCTGCCGTAAGCTGGCAGGGGTCGATGCAGTGGGATGAAGAAGGGCAAACCCAAGAAGGAGCCACGGTACTAGTCTTGGTCCCTGATTCTGATGCCTCTCAATCAGGGCAACTTTTACGCGAAAAGGGCTATGCAGAAACTTCTCCGGTCGTGGGTCATTACCAGGTCGATGAGCAAGACGGCCTTATATTGACGACGGACTACTCCACGATGAGTTCGGTCGAGCGATTTTGGTTCCCTAATCCGACCACGCGAATCCGCACGAGTACTGTCATTGGTCTGTCTAATACCGCTTCGTTTTGTGTCGAAACCCGGGTCGATGTTCCCGCCGGTGACAGCAATGAGCAAACTGCTACGGATGAGTCGGCCGCGCTCTCTATCCCTGCAGCGTGTTATTCAGCCCTCGGCTGGTAAAGAAACATTGCCAAACGTCAACTTCAACTAGCTGTATCCCCGGATGCAGCCCTTTTGAGTATGTTGACAAGCCCCTGTAAGGTCGTGAAATCAATGCCCTGACTGGCTTCGGTGGAATGTTAAGCTCTGTGATGATTTACTCAGGATTGCCAGGGTGGTTCACCGCCATCCCCTATGATTGGCACTAACGATTGTAAAAAACTCTCAGATAT